>JAFVRL010000019.1 GCA_017504325.1 Lentisphaeria bacterium
CGCAAAGGAAGTAGCCGTTATAGTTGATGTCGGTAACAAATTCCCAGTCCTTGAGAGTCATCTCTTTTACGGAACCGGCACGCACCACACCGGCGTTGGCAACGAAAAGGTCGATCCCGCCGCATTTTTCCGCAACAGACTGCACCATGGCGGCAACAGATTCTTCATTGGAAACATTTACTGCCACAGCAAAAGCACAGGAGGCAGGATAGGCAGCACGGATGGTATCAGCGGCACTCTGGGCACCTTCCATATTCATATCCGCAATGACCACAATGGCATCTTCTCTTGCCAGTTCTTCCGCGATCCCGTAACCGAATCCCTGGGCGGCACCGGTAACAACTGCCACTTTTCCGGCAAGACGACCGGTATTCTTCTTCACAAGAGCATTTTTTCTGTAAGATTCCACTTCCCAGTTTTCGATAAAGGAGCGTTCACGGTCATCCAGGAACCGGACACCGCCGAAAGCTGCGGCAAGAGCAACGATCTGTGCGCCATTTACAGCAATATCCACAGCTGTCTGTGCTTCTTTCATCGTACTTCCGGAGCAGAATACCCCTTTACCGGGAATATTCACCACAACAGGTTTATATCCTTTTTCAGCGGCAAAAGCATTGATGCAATCCTTACAGGGGGCGTCTTTGGTAAATGCAAAAGATTTGGCATAGACGATGTGATCGGGAGTCAATGCTCCTTCCGCAGGAGTGAAAATACCCGCAGGGATCACAAATTTACGGCTGAGAGAACCGTCGGCTTCTTCCGTTCCCAGAAGGGTACGCAGCTTGGGAGCAAACATTCTTACAGTTTCCGCATCCGCTTTTTCAGGAGCGAAAGTTGTGGAAACGCCAGCTTTGGCGTAGGCGTCTTCCAGAGTTTTGAAAACATTGTCATAAAGGGCAGTCATCTCTTCCACGCTGTCTGCGCCGGCAAATACGCCGTGATTCTGCAGGAAGATAAGAGAAGGCTGTCTGCCGTTTTCCGCTTCATATTTTTTCAATCCTTCTGCAACAGCAATGGCAAGGACATATCCGGGATCGGTGTAGGGAATATAAAGTGCAGCAGGGAAAAGTTCCTTGCAGACTTTTTCCGCATTCACAGAACACATGAGACCATTGACCAGTGCAGGGTGAAGATGCACGATATAGGCAAAAGACATAAGTTCATGCAGGGGAGCTTCCACAGAAGGTCTGGCACAGGAACCGGGAGCAACGGAAGAAGCAATAAAGTTTTTTACTTCCTCTTCCCGTTTCTTTTCATCCGCAGAAAAAGTTTCTGTAAAGACTTTACGCAGAACAGCTCTGTCAAGAGCAACGAATTCATCACTTTTGATGGTTGCCAGAGCGATCCCGCTGGGCTTTACATAAAGGAATTTTTCATCTTTAAAAGAGGTGTTTCCGCCGCCGGCGATCACGCAGGAGGCATCAGAACCGTACTTATTGGAGAGTGCGGCAAGTTTTTCAAGTGACATGACAAGAACCTTTCTTTATAAATTAATGGTAGTATCCTATACTTAAATTAGCACAAAAACAGGATTTTTTCAATATTTTAATGAGAAAAAAAGACAAATTCCCCCCTTTTCCTCATTTATCCTCATCGGTGATCCTGCAGATCATGCAATGCTTGCAGTCCATATCCACAGGATTGACAAAATCCCTTCCCTCTTTTCTTGCTTTACGCATATTGAGAAAATTCATACCGGCAAGAATAAAGCCCATGACCATAAATCCTCCCGGAGCCTGTCCCATAACAGAAAAAAGAACCGGATAATTTTCCGATACAAGCACATTGAAAAGTGTCCCTGCGGAAAGAAATTCCCGGATCAATCCGATAATGGTCAATGCAAGAGTGAAACCGCATCCCATCCCCAGCCCATCCATAAAGGAGGAAAGAAGTCCATGTTTGGAGGCAAAGGCTTCCGCACGCCCCAGAACGATACAGTTGACCACAATAAGGGGGATAAAGATCCCCAATGCCTCGTATAATGCTCCCGTATATGCCTGCATCAGAAGATCCACAACCGTCACAAAAGCGGCAATGACCACAATATAACAGGGGATCCTGATCTTGCCGGGTACGATCTTCCGGATGGAGGAGATGGCAAGGTTGCTGCATACAAGCACGAAAGTAGTGGCAAGCCCCATTCCCAGTGCGTTGCTTCCGCTGCTGGTGGTGGCAAGGGAGGGACACATTCCCAGCATCAGGACAAGTACAGGGTTTTCCTTCCAGATCCCTTTACTGAAATCTTTCCAAAGATTCATTTTATCTTTCCTTCTTTCTGTAATTTTTCCTTGAGTATTTCTGCTGCACGGGAGGCAAGAAGCGTTACGGCTTTTGAACTGATGGTTGCCCCGCTTCTCCCGTCAATATCCCCGCCTTCCGTACGCAGACGCCAGGGGGCGGTTTTTA
Organism: Lentisphaeria bacterium; assembly: GCA_017504325.1. Lineage (GTDB taxonomy): Bacteria > Verrucomicrobiota > Lentisphaeria > Victivallales > UBA1829 > RGIG5327. The sequence continues at coordinate 2,407 of JAFVRL010000019.1, forward strand.
CGGATCTGGAACGGAACTGATCCAGAACTTTGCCGGGAGGCAGATTTTCCGGGAAAGGCTTTCTCTTTTTTTCGGCAAACAATGTGGCGAAAGTGCGTACATCTTTCCGGTCGGTCACTTCCGAACCCAAACCCGGGGTTTCAGAGTGTTCTGTTATCACAAAAGAACAGACTCTTCCTTCCGGGGAAAAAGAGATAAGACCTTCCATTTTCCCCCCGTATCCTTCCGGTGCAGAGATCTGTACGGCATATCCGGCAACCTTCCCGTCCTTTTTTGCAGTATAAAGGGTACTCTTAATATTTCCGGGATTTTCTTTGCTTTCCGCAGTTTTCAGAATGGCATTATTGTAAGGCGGCAATACTTCATTGAGTGCGGAAACAAGTTTTTGCTGTTTTGCCTGCCTCCGGGGGATCCGGGTCACTCCGTTGGCAAAACACATAACGGTTGCGGCAACAGCACACACAAGAAAAAGAAAAATACCCAGATAAAAAATATTCCGGATTTTTGCGGGAGTAACTTTTCTTTCCTGTTCCTCCTGTTTCCGTTTCAGATATTCCTGTCTCTGTCTTTCGGCGGCAGACACATCCATCCAGGGTTCATTGCCGTTTGCACCGGCATCCATTCTTACATTTTTTTCTTCCGTATTCATTTATTTGATCTCCCCGCGGCGGGGTTCGATCCTGCCCGCTTTGATGTTTTGGTGACCGAATGGTTTGATATAACAGAATTTATCAATAAGCGGCACAAGGGCATTCATCAGCACGATGGCAAAACTCATCCCTTCCGGATAAGAACCGTAAATACGTATCACACATACAAGAAGCCCGATCCCCACACCGAAAACGATACACCCTTTCACGGTCACCGGAGAAGTCACCATATCCGTTGCCATAAAAAACGCTCCCAGCATAAGACCGCCTGTAAACAGATGGAACAGCACTCCCGGCGTAGTTCCCGGACTGAAATGATTTACAAGAGAAACAAAAATTGCAACCGTAGCCAGAATGGATACCGGGATCTGCCAGCGGATAAGACGCAATGCCATAAGTCCGATCCCGCCGATAAGGACAGCAAGAACAGATGTCTCCCCCAGACTGCCTGCGATTTCTCCGGTGAATGCCCTCCACAGGAAACCGGAAGAGTTGAAGTATTCCAGACTTTTCCCCATCCCTGCTGCACTTTCCGCCATACTTAAAGGCGTGGCACTTGTCAAAGCATCTGCAACAGGCGCAAAAAATACGGAACGGGGGACAGCATACTGCGTCATTGCCCCGGACGCCCCCATAAGCATGGCAATACGCCCCACAGCCGCCGGATTGAAAGGGTTTTGTCCAAGTCCGCCATACACCTGTTTGGCAATGATAATGGCAATAAACGATCCGGCAATACATACCCATGCAGGGGTCAGACTGCTTATGTTCAATCCCAGAAGAAGTCCGGTAAGGACTGCTGAAAAATCCCCCACCGTACTTTTTCTTTTTACAGCAAGACACCATAAATACTCAAAGGCGGCACAGCTTGCCGTACAAATGACCAATACCCGCAACGCATGGAGACCGAAAAACACGAAAGCGGCAATGATTGCCGGGATCAGGCACACGATCACCTGACACATGATCTTTGCACTTCCGGGTCCCACCTGAATATGAGGAGAAGGACTCAAAATCAGATTTTTTGTTTCCGGCAGCCGGACTTTCTGTTTTTCCTCTGCACTTGCATGGGGAACAGTATTTTCTTCACTCATCGTCACTCATCTTCCTGTTATTTCTGTTTATTTTTTTCTTTCCAAGACAGTTCTTTCAATTCCGTTTTTGCTTTCCGGAAATGCTGCACATTGGGTCTGCGGGCGGGACATACGCTGGAACATACGCCGCACTCCAGACAGGCAAGAACATGTTTCTGCAAAGCTATATCATATCTTTCATTTTTACATGCCTTGCTCAATGTACTTACCGGCAGCTGCATGGGACAGTGTTCCACGCATCTTCCGCAGCTTAAACAGGGTCCTCCGGTAAACTGGGCGACCTCCGATTCTTCCAGCAGCAGGATACCGGAAGTATTTTTCGATACAGGCACATCCAGAGAATACTGGGCAAATCCCATCATGGGTCCTCCGAAAATGATTTTACCCGTACGGGAATCTGCTTTCACTCCTCCGGCATTTTCCAATACCGCCGAAAGAGGGGCTCCGATGGGGATCCAGTAATTTCCCGGATCGACAACAGGGGTTCCGGTAACGGTGGTAATGCGCTCCACAAGGGGATGACCATTGAGTACCGCATCCCAGATGGCATAACAGGAGCCGACATTGATGACCACACACCCCACATCCATGGGAAGGGCTCCTACAATCACTTTTCTTCCGGTCAAAGCATAGATCAACTGTTTTTCCCCGCCCTGGGGATATTTTACCGGAAGGGCTTTTACGGTAATATTTACTCCGGGGATCCCCCAGGAAGCCTGTTCCACAGATTGAATGGCTTCCGGTTTATTTTCTTCGATCCCCACATAGATCTCCGTGATCCCCAGGATCTTTGCACAGATCGCCCCGCCTACGAGTACAGCACGGGCGTGATTGCGCATCAATGTATCATCGGAAGTAAGATAAGGTTCACACTCCGCCCCGTTGAGGATCAAAGTATCCACAATTTTTTCAGGCGGCGGGGATAATTTTATATGGGTGGGAAAAGCCGCCCCTCCCATACCGGTGACTCCGCCATCCAGTATCCGCTGTTTCAATATTTTTACAGGAGTATCTCTCCAGTCGGGAATAGGCGGAAGGGAAGTATCCCATACCTGTTCTTCCCTGTCGGTCAGGATCTCCACAGCTTCCACCATTCCGGCATTGGGACCGGGGACAAGAACAGTATCCCCCACCCTTCCGGAAACCGGGGAGTGAAGCGGTACGGAAAGCCCCGCTCCCTCTTTTGCTATAAGAGTACCTTTCTTTACTATATCGCCTTTTTTTACACATAACTCAGGAGCAGAACCCACATTCTGCCGCAATATGACTGTATATTTCGGAAGCAGGGGCAATTCCCTCTCTTTTTTTCCCGCAGAAAGTTCTTTATGATCCGCCGGATGGAAACCTCCCTTGAAATTGTATATTTTCATATATTCTTCTCCTTTTCTGCTTCAGGTTCCTGTGTTTTTTCCCTCTTCTGCCATGCGGGGAAATCCTCCTCCACAAGATGCAGTACATGAACCGGACAGGCGATCTTTTCCAGATCTTCTCCCGTCAATTTTTCCGGCTCCACAACCCGGACAAGTCCGCCTGCGGCATTAAAAAGATCAGGAAAGGCTTTCACACATTTCTTGCATCCGATACATCCCGCCTTGCAGACTTTTCTCTTTACAACAGTCTTTTCCAGTGAATTGCAATAAATATGCGCTTTGGAATCCGCCGGGACAAGGTGAATGAGTTTCCTCGGACACAATTCCACACATTTTCCGCATCCCACACAAAGATCCGGATGAACGATGGCAAGCCCGTTACGGATCTCGATAGCTCCGAAAGGACAGTTTCTTGCACATGTCCCCATTCCCACACAGCCGTAACGGCAGCCTTTGCCGCCTCCGGCGTATGCGGCGGCAGCGCGGCAGTCACTCAACCCGTTATATTCTGCACAGTGGATCGCCCTGTCCCGGTCTCCGGAACAATATACCACCGCAACTTTCTTTTCTCTTGCGGCAAATTCTTTCCCCAGGATCTCCCCGATCTCCTTTGCTGAAGCCTCATTGCAGGCGACACAGCCGGTGACATCCGCCCCGTCCTCCACGATGGCACGGGCAAAATCCCCGCATCCGGCGTAGCCGCATCCGCCGCAGTTTGCTCCGGGCAGCAGTTCAGTTATTCTTTCGATCCGGTCATCGCTTTTTACGGAAAAGAACAATACCACAATTCCAATGACACACCCCAGAAAAAGTCCGATGATCCCGATGATAAGACCTGTCATAAGAAGTTCCGCGGCAATAAGAGCAGCAACCATATTCTCCTCCTCTTTTTTACTTTACAAGTCCGGCAAATCCCATAAACGCCATGGCAAGGATCCCCGCAGTGATCAAGGCTATGGATGCCCCCTGAAAGATCTTCGGGATACGGGAGAGTTCCAGCCGTTCACGGATACTGGAAAAAAGGATCAGTGCCAACGCAAAACCAAGTCCGGAACAGCAGCCGTAAATGGTGGACAAAATAATGGATCTTCCGGAAGCGGCATTGAGTTCCGCTGCTCCCAGAACAGCACAGTTGGTAGTAATAAGCGGCAGATAGATCCCCAATGCCCGATAAAGATTTCTGCTGAACTTCTGTATCAGGATCTCCACGATCTGCACAAGAGCGGCAATAACTACAATAAATACCAGAGTTCTGGCAAAGGAAAGATCCAACCCTCTGAAAGGTGGTTCTCTGAAAGGTTCTGCCAGAAGAAAATGGTACAAAACCGCAGTAACGAATGAGGAAATGGTCATAACAAAAGTAACAGCACTGCCCATCCCCAGGGCAGTCTTCAATTTTTTGGATACCCCCAGAAACGGACATGTTCCCAGAATACGGGACAACACGATATTATTGACAAGTACCGCCCCCACAGTTACCGGCAGTAATTCTGCAACAGTCATTTTTTCCTCCTATTTCACAAGTTTTCTGCTTCTGCTGATCTTCAATGCATCCGCAGGAGTAACCAACAGATAGATTTTTCCTTTTTTATTTCCGTATGTCTCTATTTTATGGATCTTTACATTCACCCCTGCTTTCTTCAGCCGTTTTTCAGCGGCGGCAGAGGTAAGGTTTACGATCCCGGAAAAATTCTGCATGGAAATCTGTATGGCAGTGAGTTCCGTTTCCCTGCTTCTGCTGTATTTTTCCTGTTTTTCCTTTTCTTTGAACAGGTTGTTTTTCAACTCCTCGTCCGGCATGAAGACCCCGATCTTCACCTCCGGCTGCAATTCAGGTTCCACCCGCATGTGAGAGTGAACCATGATCCCTGCCGTGATCAGACAGAAAAGCAATATTGCCGCAACTTTATACAAGGTTCTTTTATAATCAAAAGGTACTCCGGCTGAAGCCAGTGTCAGGATCTTTTCTTTCTGCAAAGGCGAAAGCTCTGCCGTTTCTCCGCAGTTTCCCAAAAGAAAAGTCAGGGAACGGGTAAGCCGGAGCATTTGCCCCGGATCTCTTCCGTCAAAACCTCCGGAAACACTCTTTGTACCAAGTTTCATAAGTGCGAGAAGATAAGTTTCCTCCACCTCCGCAGAACTGCAGTCCAGCACAGAAGCAACTTCTTCCAGAGATAAAGAACCTTTCAATGTCAGAAATATGATCTCCCGTTCCTTCTCCTCCAGCAAAAGCAAAGCCTCCGCAAGATTGCAGAGTTCTTCATACAAAACCTCTTTTTCAGCCCCTTCCCGCGCCAACGCTTCTTTCAGCTGCTCACCGGTAAAACGGAAAGAACTTTCAAACCTCTTCCCCCTGGAACACAGAAATTCAAAACATTTTTTACGGATCTCACGGAAAAGAAAGACGCTCTCTTCCTCCTCCATTTCCCCGTTTTTCATTTTTTCCACCAGATCCAAAAAACACTCACCGGCAAAAATGGCGGCCTTTTCCCTGTCATGCAGAAAATACATGGCAAAAGCAGTCAAAAGGACTTCCGTTTTTGACAAAAGCTGTTCGGTTTTGTTTCTTATTTTTTTCATATATTCCTTCAAAAATCTCTTTCATTTTTCTGCGGAACAAACTCTTCCTTCCGCAACCGGTATTCCCGTGTTTATATACTTTACTTCCTTTTTACATATTTTGCACCCTCTTTTTTCAAAAAAAGAAGCAGTTTTTCCATATTTTTTTCCCATTTGCACAAAAGAGATACCTTGTAAGACGCCTCCACACACCCGAAACGCAATTTTTCATAGTCATTTATGATCTCATCCAATCCGGGAAAAGCAAAATGCCCGTAAAATTCCCGCAGGGAAATATTCCCGTTCCTTTTCTCTCCGGTAAAACGGGCAAACTGTTTCTCAAAATCCAGCCATTTTTTTACAAGTACCTTTCTTTCCCGGGACAATACATTCTCTTTTCTTCTTTTTTTTCTGTTTTTTCCATACAGGAATAAAACGATCCCGGCAATAAATATCACACACCAACCCCATACCGTGGTAAAAAGCAGGAAAAAGCCCCTGCCAAAAAGCATTATGATCCCCAATATCCCTTCCGCAAAATATCCCCGTCTCACAGAAGCAAAAAACTCCTTCCCGACAAATCCGGCATACTCCATCATCTGCCGGAAAATATTTTTTTTCACCTCTTTCTGTCTCCGCAGGATCTCCACAGGCGGTGTGGCATCCAGTGTCACCCAGCACCTCTCTTCCGGCAGATATACCTCCCCCCAGGCATGAGCAAGACGGCAATTATAAAAATTACCGGCAAAACTTTTTTCCTCACAGACAAACCCGGTCACATATCTTGCCGGCAATCCCATATACCGGCAAAGCAACACAGCTGCACTTGCAAAAAGCTCACAATGTCCTTTACGGGTATCTTCCAGAAAACGCAATACCGGATCCTTGAAAAATTCTTTTCTTCCCGGCGGAGGCACATAAAGAGAGTATTTATAATTTTCCACAAGATATTTTTTCACCCATGCAACCTTCTTTCTACCGGGAAGTCCCTGTATATTTTCCGGAAGGATCTCTTTCATAGATTTTTCCATCCGGAGAGGATATTTCAGTAAATACCCCCGTTCCTCCGGCGAAAGGAGTTCACCATAAACATTTTTTCCGCTTTTCTCCTCCCTGTGCAATACCATATTGAACGCCGCTTCCGGATCGGGAGAACGGACAAAGAAAGTCACTCCCCCATCCTTTTTCCAGTGTTTCAAAGAGAGGATCCCTGTGCTGCTCACTTCGGCGGAATCCGCCACTGCGTCGATCCTTACCGTATTACCGGGCATGGGAAAAATCTCTGAAGTCACAAGAGAAACCAGATAGATCTCTATTTTGTTTTCCTTTTTCTCTCCGGGCAGATCCCCTTCCCTGTCCACACCGCTTTCCGGAGATATTTCCGCGGCAAAACGGAATGTGGCGAAAGAGAGGATACCGGTACGCCTTATACTGTCTATACCATATTCTTTTCCGGCAGGGGAGATGGACGCATAAGGCAGCCACCTGCCGTTTTCATAATGCACATATACGCCACTTCGCATCAAACCGGGAGCAAAAGATGCCTTCGCCCGGAACAGGATCTGTTCCGGCAGCTGACCGAACCAGGGAGGCAGCGGCGCACGCAAATCCACTTTCCGGGAAAGCATACTTTTTCCGGAAGAGCGTTTTCCCTGAAGACCTCTTGCCCCCATCCGCATGAAATACATTTCCATTGACCGCAGAAATCCCGGATTCTTCTGCACAAAAACAGCAGCAGAATATACAAAAAAGAGAAAAAGTCCTGTTGCCAGAACCTGTAAAATAAAAAATTTCTTCCACAGGATTTTCTCCTGACAAACTCTTTTCCGGCTTTCAACAGCCATGCGCCCTGAACCTGCCCGGATAAAACAGGGAAGAAATAAACCCACAATGACCGCACAGAATACATAAACAGTAAAATAATGGTGCAGCAGGGGATCAAGAAAACTTAAAAACACATTATGCACATCTTTGCTGTTGAATCTGTCTCCGCATAAAAGCATCCCCCCCAGCACAAGGGCGGCGCGCGCGCCGTTGATCCGGGGGGAAGAAATAAAAAATCCGCCCAATGACGCAGTATAGATCAGAAATGGCAGCACAAGGGCAGAGCGTACAAGAATATCAAAAAGCCCGATCCTTGTATCATCCGGACTGATCATCAGATCCGGCAATGCTGTCAGAACCATACTTGCAGTAATACAATAGATCACCGGTCTGTCTTTCGCCGGAAGCGGTTTTTTCATAAACAGGGGAACAAGCAGCAGGATCAGAGTTATGATAAAAACATGGGGAAGATCATTCTTCAGGGAAAAAAGAAATGCCGCAGGTAAGATCACAATAAAGGAATAAAAGATCTCCCGGATATTTTTTTTCTTTTCAGGCAGTACCGCACTGACAGAGGCAGAAAACTCCTTCATCGTTTTTTCCTCCTGATCCATTTTCCCTCAAGAAGGGCGTTTTTTCCGAACTTTTCCACAGGAAAAGAAGAAAGTGCTTTATCTTCCTCCCCTTCTTCCGCTACATACAAAACACGGCAGAAAACTCCTTTTTTCAACAATTTTCTGTAAAACTTCTCCGCTTCTTCATCCCGCTTCAGCAACACAAGCAGCACAAAAGATTCCTCTGCCATATTCTGCAGCTGAGAACGGGTAAACCATTGGAAACGGTCTTTTCTGTTCACCTTTTCCGCCGCGGAAAGGATATTCAGAAAAGCTGCAAAAGAAATATGTTGATTTCCCACACAATACTCCCGGATGACCCCTTCTTCCATCCAACTTTCTTTTCCCGGTATCCATTTCCGGAAAAATCTCTTTATCCGCTTTTCCGGCTTTATTTCATTTTCTGTATCCTCTTCCATTTCCGGAATATAGAAAGTAACATGATTTTCCTCCGTTGCAAAACTTGCCGCAAGAGAAGAGGCAAAGGAAAGAACCGTCTCAAATCTCTCCTCCGTATTGCCGAAGGAAAAAGACTGCAGACGCAATATTTTTGCCAGATCCTTTTTCAACGCTTTCCGGGAATATTTTTCCATACTGTCCAGTATGACCGTCATACGGCAGGATTTTTCCTCTTCAAATTCCTTCACAACAAGATGTCCCCATTTGGCACTGTTGCCCCAATGGATATACCGTATATCATCCCCGTAAACATACTCCCGGCAGGAAGCAAGTTCCATCCCTCTTTGAAAAGTCTTTTTTACAATACTGTTTTTTCCGGTACCGTTCTCCATACCGTAATCTTCTCCGGCAGTTTGTTCCCATTTCCGCCATACCGGATGTACCCGGATAACACATTTCCGGTGATCGCAGAAACTTGCCTTCAGCAATCCGAAAGGGAAAATACTTTCCACGGTGGCGGCAGGCAGCTCCACCACTCCCCGTTTCTCCAGGAAGAATCTTCTTCGGCAGCATATTTTTCCTTTTCCCGGCAGATGGAAAAATTCCGGATCATCCCCATGCAGCCCCCCTCCCTGAAGCAATGGATCAACGAGAATGGAAAAGCAGGGAAAACAGGAGAGGTTTTCGATCTCATATTCAATATAAAACGGTCTCCCGGGTATTGCATGATCCGGTACTTTCCGTATGACCTTCAAACGGGGGCAAAGCGTCCATAACACGATCCCGTTCACAAGAAAAAGTCCGGCAATAACCAGAAAAAGCACCGTCACAGCACTTCTTACCATGATCGTGGCATAAAACGCCGTCGCCAGACACACCCAGAAAAGCATCCAGCCCTGAAAAGTGAAAAGTCTGTTCACCAGTCCGTGACACCATAAAAAAAGCATGAAAGAAGGGGAAATATACTTTGCAGAATGAGCCGTTTTCCGCCATACCCAGGAAGGTCCTCTGTAAAAGCTGTCGGAAAAGTGCTTCCACCTTTGATAAATGTACCGGACAACTCCCATCTTTGCACCCTCATACGGGAACGGGAAGTGTTTTCAGGATATTCTCAATAAGCTGCTCCGCCGTCATGCCGGAATTTCTGCATTCCGGTGACAGCACAAGGCGGTGCGCCAATACCGGCACAGCAAGAAAACCGACATCTTCCGGAACAATGTAATCCCTGCCGGAAAGAAAGGCATACGCTTTGAGACACCGGACAAAGGTGATCAGGGCACGGGGACTTGCCCCGAGAATGATTGCAGGATCTTTCCGTGTGGCACACACGATCTCATATACATAATCTGCTATACTCTCCTCAAGAAAAACCTTCTGCACCTCCGCCCGGAGTGCAAGGATCCCGCCGCAATCCATTACCGCAGATAACTGCAGATCCTTCTCTCTGTCCAGATCCTCTTTCATCAATTGTTTTTCCTCTTTTTCCCCCGGATATCCCAGAGAAAAATGCAAGGCAAAACGGTCAAGCTGTGCCTCCGGCAGAGGATAAGTACCATAATACTCAACAGGATTTTCGGTGGCGATCGCCATAAAAAACTCCGGCAATCGTTCCGCTTTTCCGTCACAGCTTACCTGATTTTCACTCATTGCCTCCAGCAATGCCGATTGAGTACGGGGGGAAGCACGGTTGATCTC
>JAFVRL010000252.1 GCA_017504325.1 Lentisphaeria bacterium
GTATGGACGGACTCCGAAAAATTCCGGACCTTTACCTGCATGACCCAAAGCCCTTCCTTCCGTATTGGGCATACCGCCGCTGCGGTTGACTGTGGCAAGATTTTCCAGAGAAAAGTGCCGGGGATGGATCTCCAGATGTGCCGGAAGGGAAAACACCTTCTTTTTCCGGAAAAGTCCCAGCGGATCACCGGAACAGAGAGAGACTTTTTCCAGATGATATTCCCCTCTTTTTTCCGCTTTGACCGGAAACGAGATGTTTAAACTCTCTCCGGGAGCAAGGGCGGGAACTGCAAAAACACATTGTTCCGTGATGAGAAAAGGCAGATCTTCAAGAACAATATATTCCTGCCGGTAGAACGGCAGATGATTTTTTATGGCAAGATCCGTATAAAGATCCTCCCGGCAATGTCCGGACCGGGGAAATGTACGCGCAAGAGTGATCCCGGCAAGGGAGAAATGCGCCATAATGAAACTGGAGACAAGGATGGCTGAAAGCATGGCGGCTGTAAATGCGGTGATAAGACCGGAATTCATAAAGGCTACTGCCAGTGCCGCCAATGTCAGAAGCAGAAAAAGCAGCCCCCTTTTGGTGGGTACCGCAAAAAACTTCATCAGAGTTTGTCCTCATTTTTGAGTTTTACTTTTTCTGCAATATCATCCAGCAGATTATCCACACTCTTCCATTGTGTTTTTGCTTTGAGTTTCAGGCTGAGACGGTGACTGAATACCGGTTTAAGCATATTTCTCACATCCTGCGGTGTTACATAATTTCTGCCGTTGTAAGCGGCGAGACTTTGAGAAGAACGCATCAGGGCAAGGGTGGCTCTGGGACTTGTGCCGTTCAGCAATGCTTCATGTTTTCTTGTTGCATTGGCAATGGCTACGATATACTCTTTGATTGCATCAGAAACTGTTACCGTCCGTACCAGAGCCTGACAGCGGAGTACATCGTTACCGCGTATCACATAGGAAATGTGACTCAACACCTGACCGGACATCTGACTGTCCAGGATCTCTTTTTCCGCCTCCGGGGAGGGGTAACCGATACTCAAACGCATGAGAAAACGGTCAAGCTGGGGTTCCGGCAGCGGATAAGTACCGTGATAGTCCCCGGGATTCTGTGTGGCGATGACAAAGAAGGGTTTGGGAAGAACATGACTTTTTCCGTCCAGTGTTACTGCGGATTCCGACATACATTCCAGAAGACTGGATTGGGTCCGGGGGGTGGTTCTGTTGATCTCATCTGCCAGGATCACATTGCCGAAAATCGGACCGGGAAGAAAACGGAATTCTTTTCTTGCATCATCATAAATATTCATTCCCGTAATGTCCGAAGGGAGCATATCCGGGGTGAACTGTATTCTTTTATACCGGGACTGCACACTTTTTGCCAATGTCTGTGCCAGAAGACTTTTCCCCACGCCGGGGGTATCCTCCAGAAGAAGATGACCGTCAGCCATAAGGCATACGATCAGATCCCGGATCACTCCCGGATTGCCTTTGAATACCTTTGCAATATTCTCTTCCAGACGATGGATCACTCTTTTCATGGATTCAAAGTTGAATGCAGATGCCTCTGCGTCGACTTCATTGTTCCATTTTTCCACTTCTCCGGCAGCAGGAGTATGAGGGGCATTGAACACCAGCATGGCACCGCCCATTTGAATGATATCCATGTGTTTCAGCCGTTGGGAGGCGATTGGAAAAGAGTTTACAAATGTGCCGTTGGCACTGTTGAGATCTGTGATGATCCAGCTTCCCTCTGTCTCCCGCAGTTCTGCATGGTGACGGGATACATTGGTATCATCCATGACGATCTGACAATCTCCGCCCCTGCCCAGAATAAATGTTTTCTGATCCAGCACTGCTTCCCGTGCCGTTCCCGCCTCCTGAATTGTCAGAGTGGGATAATCGGGTTTGAATCCGGCAGATGAAAAATCACTTTCCGTCATCATTTTACAGTATTCCTCTGAAAAAATTTCTTACATCTCGTCGATAAGATTTTCATATTCAATGTCATTTTCATTAAACATGTTCATCAAGTCGGCACGGTCAATGGCTTTGAAGAGAGCTTCTTCCGGAGCCACGATCCCCCGTTTGACCACATCCAGAAGGGAGTCGTTAAGCGTACACATCCCCAGTTTCTGACCGGTCTGGATGACGGAGGGGATCTGATAGATCTTGGACTCACGGATAAGGTTGGATACAGCGGAAGTCACACGCAGGATCTCCAATGCGGCAATACGGCCTTTCCCCTTTCTTTTACAGAGGGTCTGGGCGATAACGCCGCGGAGGGAGTCGGCAAGCATCTGCCGGATCTGATCCTGACGGGTGGCAGGGAACTGCTGGATAACACGGTTGACGGTACTGTACGCTGTGGTGGTGTGCAGTGTACCGAACACAAGGTGTCCGGTTTCAGCAGTTTCAATAGCGATTTCCACGGTTTCCAGGTCTCGCATTTCTCCAACCAGCACGATATCCGGGTCTTCACGAAGGGCTGCAC
>JAFVRL010000020.1 GCA_017504325.1 Lentisphaeria bacterium
AAAACTTTTTCTGACATTTGTTTTCTGTGCCGGAATGATCTCCACCCTTTGCGGGGCAGATTTCTTCCTCTACAAAAACAAACAGCCCCAGGCTGTGATCGTTGCCTCCAAAGCCGACAAAGGCAAATTGCAGGGCAAGGTCAATTATCTCAATGCAGAATTGAAAAAACATGGACTTCCCGCCCTTTCTTACGGGCTTAAAGGGGTTGCCGGAAACGGTACGATTGAGCTGGTTCTCCATAACGAACCCTCTCCCCTGAAGATGTTTGATTTTACAATCGACTTTCCTGCAAAAGATACCATGCGGATCACAGGAAACTCCGACAGTGCCATTTATTTTGCCTTCAATCATATCCTTGATAAATATGCGGGCCGCCGCATCTATCTGGCAAAGTCTGAAGTCGTCAAAGGGGAACTTAATGATTATCCTGCCGTTAAAGACCTGAAGATCCCCGCCGTAAAATTCAGCGACGGGCCCTCCTTCCCCATCCGTTTCACCGGCTCCCGGGGCGTAAACTGGAATCAGGGATGTCTGTACTGGGGAGGACACTTCCTTGGTGCTTTCGTTTTCCCTGTGAAAAAATATTATGACAACAACTCCTGGCCGGAAGAGATCATGCCCACATTGGGAAGCGGAGAAAAATTCAAGATGCCCGTCCCCAAAAAGAAATTGAAAGAGATCTTTAAGGGCAGAAATGTTTCCGAAGGACAATATGCCCGTCTTACTGCCGGGATGTTCAATCCCTGCTGGAGTGCCAAAGCCACCGAAGATATTGCTGTTGCCAATCTTCTGGAAGCCATCAGGAAAAACCCCCAGTATAAATCCTATGTGATCGATATCAATGACCTTGGTCAGTGTCAGTGCCGTACCTGCCTTGCCGCTGTCAACGGTAAACGCAATGCAGTCAATCATGCCAATTACTCCGATCTTTACTGGAAATGGGTGAAAAATGTTGCCGACAGGATCAATAAACAATATCCCCATATCATGTTTATGGGTATGGCATACCGGGAAATGACCGATCCGCCCTCCTTCAAACTGCCCTCCACCGTTATCGTCTGTCTGTGCTTTGAACTTTCCCAGACACTGGATAAGGAAGCCGCCGCAAGACGCCGCAATCTTATGAAGGAATGGAGCAAAAAGAGCAGTTATATCACCATGTACGGCTACGGTCACGGCGGTCTGGACAGCTATTTCCTTCCCCGTATGTACCCCAATCTCCATAATTCCATTCTCAAGGAATTTTACAGCAAATACAATTTGAGAGGCTATCACCATGAACCCTACTCTGTTGTCACAAGTATCAACGGGCCTGAAAACTTTGTGGTAAGCAGCCTTTTGTGGGATCATAAGACAGATGTAAAGAAACTTCTTGCCTCCTGGTACGAAGGAATGGTGGGCAAAAAAGCCGCTCCCTATCTGAAAGAATACTGTGAATTCTGGGAAAAATACTGGTCAGGAGAAAATATCCGCAAAACCCCGTGGTTCGCCTCCAACAAGTCCATTTATTATTCTCTCGGGGAACACACCCACATCTTTGCCCTGCAAAAAGGCGATATGGCATACTGCCGCAATCTTCTCAATCAAGTTCTTGCCAATGCGGAAACCCCTGCACAGAAAAAGCGGGCGGAACTTCTTTCAAAGGAATTTGAGTCTTCCGAACTTGCCGCCAAAGTTCTCTTTGCAGAGATCCTTGAAAATGACGGCAGTGTGAAGGATGCCAAGACTGCCATTGAGGTCATCAAGGCATTGCCGGAATCCACTGCAAGCATGAAAAAATTTCTTGCTCACCCTGCCATCAAATCCCTGAAGAGGAAAGGCAGTGTTTATCAGAGGATCGAAAGTTTCCAGCTTCTTGCCTTTATGAGTGTCATGCCTTATATCTCCGATCCGGCAGTTGCGGCAGAATTTGCCAAACTCAAAAATGTAAAGAATCTTTCTGAAACCATGCAGGCATGTATCCGGTACTTTGATAAAAACAATCCCATGGTGAATAAATATCCCAACAGCTCCTTTGAAAGCGTCAAATATACCAACAGACTTTTCAAACGGCACATGAATACCAAAGTAAAACATACCACGGAAACAGCCCATACCGGAAAATACTCCATGAGACTTTCCAAAGGCTGGTACTCCTTCCGGGTGGATGCTCTCCCCGGAGAAAAATATCTTGCTGTGGCATGGGTCTATACCAATAAACCCAGTGCGGAAGGGAAACTTACCTACCGTCTGGGCCCCTGTCATCTGCATAAAAAGACAGGCCCTCACTTCCTCCGCTGGTACAGAGTGGATGATATGAAAGTGCCTGCCGGAAAATGGATCCCCCTTATGATCGCAGGGGAAGTCCCCCTTGAACAGACAAGAGGCGGCGGAAAAGGCAACAGTATCTATCTTTACCTTGAAGTCAATAATTTTGAGGATGATGAATTTATCTTTGTGGATGACATTTCCTTCAGCAAACTGTAAGAAATCATCTTTCTGCTGCAAAGGGTGTTCTTTTGTGTTTTTCACGGGAGAACGCCCTTTGTATTTGTTCAGACTGTTTTTTTACAAAATTACAGGAAAAGCGGGTATTTCAAATGGAAAAAACGGGAATATATTTGAAAAAACACTCTTGAGGAATTATATTAAAATAAGTATAAAGAGTATCGTGAAACAATCAACAATTTTGAGGAGCATATTATGCACGATTTCAGAACGCATACCTGCGGGCAGCTGCGTCTTGCCAATGCAGGGGAAGTAGTCCGTATTTCCGGCTGGATCCACTCTGTCCGTGACCATGGCGGAGTTATTTTTATCGACCTGCGTGACCATTACGGCAAAACCCAGGTGGTCATTGATCCCAAGATGGCTTTCTATCAGGAACTGGAAAGATGGAGGGTGGAGACCTGTGTCTGCTTTACCGGTAAAGTCGTTGCCCGTGCTGCAGAGACCATCAACCCCAAACTGGAAACCGGGGAAATCGAAGTCGTGGCCGAAGAAATGACCATCCTCGGCGAATGTGACACCATTCCCTTCCAGATCGCCAAAGATGAGGCTGCTCCCGAAGCATTGCGTCTCAAATACCGTTTTCTGGATCTGCGCAGAGATGAACTGCACAACAAGATCGTTCTGCGTTCCAAGGTGATTGCAGAATTGCGTAAATGTATGACTGAAATGGGCTTTCTGGAATACCAGACCCCCATTCTCACCAGTTCCTCTCCTGAAGGAGCCAGAGACTATCTTGTACCCAGCCGTGTCCATCCCGGTAAGTTCTATGCTCTGCCCCAGGCTCCCCAGCAGTTCAAG
>JAFVRL010000021.1 GCA_017504325.1 Lentisphaeria bacterium
CTTGTGGAATGGGGAGTTTTCCTTCCTCCGTTTCTGAAGACTTTTTTACGGGAATATGTGATTTCCCGGCCTGTTCTGGATAAAGAAAAATGCATCGGATGCGGTTTGTGTGCAAAGATGTGTCCGCCGCAATCCCTGAAAATCGTGGACAGAAAGGCGGTATTCCATCTGAAGAGCTGTATAAGATGCTACTGCTGTCAGGAACATTGTCCCAAAAGTGCCATCCGCCCCAGAAAAACATTCCTTATGAAACTTGGAGGAATGATCGAAAAAGGGATCGAAAAGTGTTTCGGAAAGTGATTTTTTGAAAAAAATATACCGGAAATACCGGAAACTGTGCTTGATATTTTTTTGAAATCATGTATATTTAACAGGTTTTAAAAATAAACGGCAGCGGTAATATACTTTCAGATCGCTCAAAGAAAAAGGAGACGCTTATGGCACTTGAACTGTCTTATGTGCTTATTACGCCTTACTCTCTGATGAAATCAAGAACAGGCGGGATCATTTCCCGTCTCCTTTCCCGTACCGGTCTGGAACTTGCCGGAGTACAGATCCTTGCCCCGACGGTGGAGTTCAGCCAGAGATATGCCGCCTCCATTTGCGAACAGCTTGATGAAAAAGATCCTTTTGCGGCAAAACTCTTCAGTGATTATATCATGGAAAACCTCGTCCCTCTGGAAGACGGGACAAATGTGCGGGTGATGATGCTTCTGTTCCGCGGAGAAGATGCCTGCCGGAAACTTTCAGAAACAGTGGGCAGTCTGCTGCCCAATGCAAAACATTATCAGAGTTCCGATATCATCGGTGAAACGATCCGGGATACTTATGCGGATCTTGTATTCAACCGGGATGGTTCCCTCAACTATTTTGAACCTGCGGTATTTACCCCCTCCGACAAAGAGGCATCACTGCAGAAACTGGAGATCATTGCCGATTTTGCGGAAAATTCTCCGAATATCGTGGAAAACACTTCCAGCGGAAAATCCGGCGAACTGGAGCGTACCCTTGTACTGATCAAGCCGGAAAACTGGCGGGAACCCAGTACAAAACCCGGCAGTATCATTGATATGTTCAGCCGTACAGCTTTGCGTATCGTCGGCTGTAAACTGCATCAGATGTCCGTGCAGACTGCGCTGGATTTTTATGCACCGGTGAAAGATAATCTGCGGAAAAATCTTGCTCCGGCTGTTGCTGAAAAAGCAAAGAAGATGCTGGAGGAAAATTTCGGGATCAATATGGGGGAGGAAAGTAATGATATTCTGAAAGAAAGTGTGGGAAAGCCTTATGCAGATGAGGAATTCAACAAGATCATAGCATTCATGTCCGGATACCGCCCCGATGAGATCAATGAGAATGAGTATTCACTTCCCGGAAAAGTCAAATGTATGGCACTGGTCTATGAGGGCAAAGATGCGGTCCGGAAAATCAGAGAGATGCTTGGCCCCACGGATCCCATGAAGGCTCCCGGCGGAACGATCCGCAGAGAATTCGGACACGATGTAATGGTCAATGCAGCCCAGGCATCGGATTCAGCAGAAAGTTTTCTGCGGGAAAGCAATATTCTTGAAATCGGAAAGAATCCTGTTTCAGCAATGATCCGGGAATATTTGCAGACTGTGAAAAAATAAAGGTCCGTGCCGGATCAGCCGAAATACAGACAAAGATCCGGAACAGACGGAAAAATATATGAAAGCAAACGCATTGTAAGAAAAAAGGAAAAAAAGAACTATGAACGATCTGACAGCATGCAACAGTACAATGGCATTTCTTACACCCTCCGCCACTCTTGCTATTTCTGCGAAAGCCAAAGCAATGAAAGCAGCCGGGGAAGATGTATGCAGCATGGGTGCAGGGGAGCCGGATTTTGATACCCCCGCACATATCAAACAGGCTGCCATCGATGCCTTGCTCCGGGGAGAAACCAAATATACACCTGCCTCCGGTATTCCTGAATTGAAAAAAGTCATTGCTGAAAAATTTGAAAGAGACAATCATTTCAAAGTCGATCCTTCCCAGATCACCGTTTCTCCCGGAGCGAAGTTCAGCGGTTTTGCTGCCATCGTTTCTCTTTGCGGTATTGGAGACGAGGTCATTCTGCCTGCGCCTTACTGGGTAAGTTATCCGGAAATGATCAAGGCTGCCGGCGCAAAAGCGGTCGTCGTTCCCTGCCTTGCCGAAAATGACTACGAACTTGATCCTGCTGATTTTGAAAAGGCGATCACTCCCCGTACAAAACTTCTGATCCTCAACAGTCCTTCCAATCCCACCGGTGCTGTCTGGAGAAGAAGCACGATTGAAAAGATTGCCGGGATCGCATTGAAACATAATGTCATGGTCATGTCCGATGAGATCTACGAGGAACTTGTTTACGATGCCGATGCCCAGCATACAAGTATCGCTTCTCTTTCACCGGAGATGCTTGAACATACCATCACCATCAACGGATTGAGCAAAGCCTATGCTATGCCCGGATGGAGACTTGGTTATCTTGCAGCTCCTGCATGGCTTTCCAAGAGGATCAATGCATTCCAGAGTCACACAACTGCCAATCCCACATCTTTTGTGCAGTTTGGTGCGATCGCCGCATTGAACGGCCCCCAGGATGAGGTTGCCACCATGAGAGAGGCTTTTGCAAAACGCAGAGATCTTATTTATTCTCTTGCCTCCTCCATTGAAGGGATCAAAGCTGTCCGGCCCCGGGGAGCGTTCTATCTCTTCCTGGATATTTCCTCCTTCGGACTTGCCTCCAATGATTTTGTCGTAAGATTGCTGGAACAGGAAAAACTTGCAGCTGTCCCCGGAGATGCCTTCGGTGATGACCGCTGTATCCGTCTGTCTTATGCCTGTTCTGAAGAATTGATCAGAAAATCTCTTGACAGACTTGCCTCTTTCTGTGCTTCTCTTAAAAAGTAAGATCCAGACAATATGATCCGGAGATTTGACCCGGCAGAGACCCGTCTGCCGGTTGCTGAAGTTATAGATGAATTGAAAGCCGCCCTTTCCCGCAGGGGGAGGGCGGTTCTTTGTGCGCCGCCGGGCGGGGGAAAAAGTACCCTTGTACCGCCATCTCTTCTGGGGGCGGATTTTCTCAAAGGCAACCGGATCCTTATGCTGGAACCCCGCAGATTGGCAGCAAGAAATACAGCAAAACGCATTGCCGGATTATTACAGACACCTTTAGGAGAGGTGGTGGGATGTCATACAAGATTTGACCATATAGGAAA
>JAFVRL010000253.1 GCA_017504325.1 Lentisphaeria bacterium
TACCGGAGTTTTTGAACTTTCTCTTTCTTTTCCGGCGAAGATCCGTGAACTTGTTGCCGGAAAATATCTTGCAGCTCTTACTCTGCTGATCTGCGCTTTGCTTCTCACTCTGCCGGTACCCCTTACCGCCCTTTATCTGGGGGAACCGGATAAAGGGGCGATTTTCTGCGGATATCTGGGGGCATTGCTTCTGGGATCGGTCTATCTTGCTGCATCCTGTTTTGCTTCTGCGCTTTCAAAAAGTCAGACGGCGGGATTCCTTTTTTCGCTTGTGATCTGTGCTTTTTTCCTTGTTGCCGGGATGCCCGCTGTAACAGATGCCCTTGTTCCTTATGCGCCTCAATGGCTGATGAATGCTCTCTCTTTCGCTTCTTTCCTTCCCCATTATCAGACTTTTCAACGGGGAATATTGGATACAGGGGATATCATTTATACCGTTACAGCGACTCTTTTTTTCCTGTATTTATGTACTCTTACATTGGAGTTTGCTTCAGCCGGAACGGGAAATATTTTTGCTCCCGGCGCACTTTCGGAGCGTTCCACCCGGAGAGCTGCAAAGAGATTTCTTCTGGGGTTCTGTGCCGTATTTTATGTTTTTATCTGTGTGAATGTGATTGCCAGCACCTGGAAACGGAAAGCGGATCTCAGTTCGGATAAGGCTTATTCTCTTTCGGAAGATGCGTCTTATTTTGCTGAAAAATTACAGAAAAAAGTTTCTTTGCGTCTGTATGCCTCACGGAAAAATCCCCGTACTCCGCAGGGAGTGAAACGGTATGCGGAGCGCATACAATGGCTTTTGCAGGATCTTGCTGATGTTTCCCGGGGCATGATCTCTCTTGAAGTCCTTGATCCGGAGGCGGATTCCAATGATGAAGATGCCGCCGCCGCAGAGGGGGTGGAGGCTGTCCGTCTTGCATCCGGTGACAGGATCTACCTGGGGATTTCCGTTTCCCATGCCGGAAAAAATGCTGTGGTTCCCTTCCTCGCCCAGGAGCAGGAAAATCTGCTGGAATACAGTGTTGTAAGAGCAATATTGGATGTGGTGCGGGAGAAAAAGCCTAAAGTAGGCGTGATGAGTGCTTTCAATGTTCTGGGGACAGATATGAAAGAACTGGGGAAAGCGGTCACATTTTCCGGAGACAAAGTGTTCAAACCGGAACCGCCCTGGTATGTTTTTTCCGTATTGAAAGAAAGTTATGATCTTGTACCGGTTCCTTTGAATGCGGAGAAGATCCCGGAAGATATTTCGGCATTGATCGTTCTGCATCCTGCCGGGATACGGCCGCATACGGTGTATGCATTGGATCAATATCTGCTCAAAGGCGGCAGAATGGCGATCTTTCTCGACCCGAGATCCCTCTATGCGACCGCCAAGATGAGGCAGGAATATTCCTATGCGGAAAAGATTTCTTCCGATCTGCCTCCGCTTCTGAAGACATGGGGTGTCAATTATCATCCGGATATTGTTGCAGCAGATATTCTCCATGCATACAGAAAGGTGCATGTGGACAGAGCTGTGACCAATCCTGCTGTGATGCTTCTGCAGAACCGTTCCCTTTCCAGAAAGGATACGGTAACGACACCTTTGAATCTGATCATGCTTTGTTTTGCTTCTCCGCTGCCATCCTCCCCGGTCAGCGGAATCAACTGTGAAGTGCTTGCCTCCACTTCCCGTAATTCCCAGACCATCAGTGCGTTTATTGCGGACCGGCCGGATGTTATTTTGCGTAATTTTGCTCCCGGAGGTCAGAATCTGCCTCTTCTGTTGAAACTTTCCGGTTCTTTCCGGACAGCTTTTCCGGAAGGATCGCCTTCCGGTGTGAATAAACAGCATTTGAAACATTCCACCGGGAAGCCTCTTGTATTTCTTGCGGGGGACAGTGACATGCTTTTCAATGATGTATGTGTGAGACGCAGTGCCGATGCTTACGGCAGAATGAGCATCGTCCGGCAGAATGACAATACAGCGTTTCTTCAGGCTGTGGTGGAACAGCTTGTCAGTGAAGGCAACTGGCTCTCCCGTATCCGCAGCCGTCTGCCTATGACAAGACCTCTTACCAGATATAATGAGATGAAGGCGAAAGCGGAACTGGCATACAAAGAGAGGATCCGGCATCTGGAGTCCTCTTTAAGGGAATCCACAAGAAAAGTGGAATTGATCCGCAAGGCAGCGGAACTTGCCGGGGGGGTACAGCGATTGTCTTCCTCACAACGGCAGGATATAGCCAGACATGACCAGAAGATCGAACAGGCAAAAAGAGAATTGCGGGAGATCACAAGGAAACTGCATGCGGATATGGCAAAGATCGATACGCTTCTGCGTCTCATCAACCTTCTCTTTGTTCCCGGTGCGGTTCTTCTGCTTGCTCTGGGTTGGAGTTTTATCCGTTTTTCCAAGAAAAGAAGGAGAAAGTAAATGCGTATGGATTCTGATAAAATATTGCATGGGAAGATAAAGAATTTTTCTCTGAAAAAATTGCTGATCCCTGTTTTTTTCCTTTTGCTGACTCTCTTTACATTGATCGCTTTACAGGTGAAATATCATGGCAGGGGATCTGTTTTTACCGGGAGAAAGAGCCGGATACGCTCCTTTGATCCGGTGAAAGTGAAACGCATTGAATTAAGCTGGAAGGACAATAAGGTGACGTTGATCATGGAGAAAGATGATCTCTGGCATCTTGCAGAACGGAATATGACTTTGGCATCCGCCTCCAGAGTGGGGGATCTTCTGCATCATTTCAATACCATCCGCATATTGAAAGAACTGGACAGCCCTTCACCGGATGTTTTACAGAAACTCAACCTTGTGGAAAATGCGGATGCCGGAAACAGGGTCCAACCCGGGATCAAGGCTGTGCTGAAAGATCAGGAAGGGAAGATCCTTTTCCAGATCCTTCTGGGAAGCGGACATTATCCGCCTGTTTCCGGGGATTCTCCCGGAACTGTTATGGCGAAAGGCAGATATATTCTCACCGGCGGAAAAGTTTATCTTGCCGCCCAGCTTTTTGAAAACTGTATTCCTCTGCCCCAGGTATATGTGGAACCTCTTGCCATCCGGAATATGAATACGGCTCTTCTGGTCATGCGTACTGCGGTACCGGAAAAGGAGGGAGCCGGAACTGTTACGGCAAAAAAGACAGAGAAAGTCCTTACACCTGTATGGGCGGCGGTGCGGCAGAGAGCCAATATGCCCTTCCGGTTGGTCTTTCCGGAAAAAAAGGTATTGGATATGCAGCAATTTGCCAATCTTTCCGAAGTATTGGCAAAACAGCTTACGATAGATGTACTTCCGGATCTTTCCCCGGAAAAACTTACTCTTTCCAGTATGATGACCATTCAGCTTTCCGACGGTTTCGGTTACCGTCTGGGGATGGCAAAACAGGGAAAAGATTTTCTCCTTCTTCCCCAGGTGACATTTGATGCCGGAAAGATCCGGCGTCAGGCAGGGGAAAGTGAAAAACTGCATCAGGCGAGAATTGCCGGGGCAAAATTGCGTTTTGAATCGGAAAAACGGTACTACAACGGAAAAGTGTTCCGTATGGTTCCCGGAGTAATGGAAAAGTTATCTGTTCTTCCGTTCCCTGCGGAAAAGAAACCGGGAGAGAAAGGGATTTCTTCCAAAGGGAAAAAGAAACCTTCTTCCGGTAAAAAACCGTTGTCTGTAAAGAGAAAGCCGGGAAGATGAGTGAATGGGATTTCTTTTGCAGTTCTCTGTGGGATTATCTGTTTTTCTTTTATTTTCTGCTTTACTGCACACCTCTTGTTGCGGGCAGTTACTGTCTTGCGGGCAGGATCTGCAGCCGGAAAGGTTATGAAAAATTTGCGTTTACCATGTTTCTTGTCCTTGTTGCCGGAGGGATGATCTTCGGGATCTGCGGACTTTTGAAGATTTTGGCATTGCAAAGTGTATTCATCGGCAACCTCCTGGTTGGTTGTCTGTTTCTTTTTCTGTCGAAACGCCTGCCGGAGAAGTCCTCTCTGCCGGAGACGGAAGAGGAGGTATCCATTCCGCTTACAGAACGGCTTTTTGCCGGATTTCTCGCCTTCTGGGCGGTAAGCAGACTGTATCCCATTATCAGTATGCCTCCGTTCGGGACGGATTCGTATATGTATCACTTGTATTATCCGGCTGAATGGATCCGGATCGGGAGTCTGGAACGGATAAGTATTATCGGATTGTTTCCGGAGTATTATCCTGTTTTCGGAGAACTTCTTTACGGATTTCTGCTTTTGCCTATGGAGGAAAATGCGGGGATCGCCTCCACATTGCAGTGGGGCAGTCTGGTAATGGCGTGTTCCTGTATGGTGTTTGTTGCGGAAGAATTGGGATATAAAAGACAGTATGGACTTGTTGCAGCATGTATTTTTTTCTGCACCGGGATCGTGATGATGAATCTGCTGATGGCTTATACAGATGTACTTAATGCGTCATTCTGTTTTGCCGGATTCAGTTTTCTTCTTGCCGGCTGCCGCAGAAATTCCCTTTATCATCTGCTTTTTGCTGGGCTGCTGATGGGGTGTTCCACGGCGATAAAACCTCTGGGGATGTTATGGAGTCCGGTGATAACGGTGGTATTCTCCCTGATTTTGCTGTATGTTTACCGTCCCCGTTTCCGGAACATCCTTTTTCTGTATCTTACGGCATTTATCACAGCAATGCCCTTTTTCCTGAAAAACTGGATCGAAACGGGTAATCCCCTGTATCCCCGGAAAGTCGTACTCTGGAGTATGGAGATCTTTGCCGCCGGGATCAGTGCAAAGGTCTATGAGCCTGTGGGGTTGAAAAATTTTATTCCTTTCCTTTTTGACGGCGGACTTTTCGGATTCAACAAAGCAAGTATCCTTCTGTATGCCTTTGCCGGAGTTGGGGCGGTTCTGACTGCGGGGATCGCTCTGGCGGTACCGTCTTTTGCAAAGAAAGCCTTTCCGGAGGAAAAGGGAAAGAAGGTAGTGATGATCTTTATTCCGGTCGTTCTGCTTTTTACTTTGCTGCATATCCTGATTTATCCCCGGATCGCAGAACCCAGATCTTTACTGCTGCTTCTGATGTTCTGGTGTGTATTTTTTCTGCCGTTGTTTGCCGGAACAGAGATCCGTACCGGCAAATGGGGGAATATTTCTCTTGCGGGGATCTTTGCCTTCTGTATTCTTCCCTTCAGCAGTTTCACGACCAATTTCGTTACCTGGGGCTGTAATTGGTCGGCAGGGTGTGCCGGTGCGGTGCTTTTTGCATTTTTCCGGAATAAAAGTGCGGTGAAAAAAGGAACCATGATTCTTCTTATCCTTCTTGCGCTTCTTATGCCTTATCAGCTGGCGGTCCGCGGTGCGGGGAAAAGTAATTTTTTCCGGATGATGTTCAGTCCTGCGGAGTATCGGTCCTGTGCCATTGTTCAGGAGATGTACCGGAACGGGGAGAAAAGTGTAATAGATTATGTAGGCGGTGTATTTGCCTATGCTTATATGGAAGATATGGAAGGGAACAAAGTACGGTATATTCCCATAAGTGAAAAGGATTCCACTTATGTGCATGAGTTCGGCTCTTACGGGAAAATGCGGGAGAATCCTGTAAGGTATGAAGTATGGAAAGAGCGTTTGAAAAAAGAAAAAGTGAACCTTCTTATCGTCAATACAGACAGTCCCGCATTGATCTTCAACCGGAGACAGGAATTGGAATGGGCGCAGGCGCATCCGGAAAATTTCACTCTTCTTGTCCAGGATGAAGCAGAGTGGGAAAAAAGCAGGTTTTATATGTATAAAGTACATGATCTTTAGAAAGGATGGAATATGGAAATAGCAGGCGGGATCGCCCGGGGAACAGTTCTGGAAGTCCCCGGGGGCATGGATGTGAGACCCACATCCATAAGAGCAAGAAGAGCGTTGTTTGATTCATTGGGAGATCTTTCCGGAAAAAGAGTTTGTGATCTTTTTGCCGGAAGCGGAGCATTGGGACTGGAGGCTGTGAGCCGGGGAGCTGCAGGTCTGGTCTCTGTGGAAGCAGCACCCTCTTCCATCGCAGTGATCCGGAAAAACATGCAGAATGTGGCAAAGCGTTTGGATTGGGAGGTGGATAACAGCCATTTTTCCCCCATGCGGCTTATCCGGGGGAGATTGCCGGAATGTATGAAAATGGTGGTATCCACACCGCA
>JAFVRL010000254.1 GCA_017504325.1 Lentisphaeria bacterium
AAAATCCTTTTGCAGAATATCAAAAATCGATCCCGGAACTCCGGAACGGACAAGGGAACTCATACAATAGATCCCCAGCATGGTGATCAAGGTGAAAATGGTGAGAAAGGATATTTTCTTCATGGCGGTATCTCCTGTGGGTATTATTTCTGTATGACCGTTCTTCCTCCGGAGGGGAGGATTTCCGCATTGCTGTAAAGTTCACCCTGTGCATCAAAATTTCTTCCCACAGGAGAGAAAATATGATCTCTGGACATATTGAGAATGGTGATCTTTCCGGAAAAATCTTTCTGTACTTTCTCAAAAAGGGAACTGTCCGCAAGGATCACGATTTTCTCCTTTCCAAGAGTACAGGAAGCGGAAGAAGCAAAATTATTATGAAAATCAAATTCCCAATGCCCCATATTCAATATATGCTGATTTTCCCGGTAGAAGGCAAGATAGTTTTTTATAACTTTTTTATGTTCCTGCCTGATACTGCTTAATTCCATAGAAACCATGGGGACTCCCGCAAGGGAGGCAATCAGATGCCGTCCCACCGCTTCGACAGATTCCCCGCTGTTGAAATAGACCGGATCGGCATGAACAGGTACTTTATCCCCCATAAGAAGACGGATCTGTACGCATCTTGAAAAATTATCCATGTAATCAAATGGCACATCCCCCGCCCGGAATGCTGTTGCCAGAGGAGCCATCAATGGGGTCGCATAACGCTGTCTGAACTCAAAAAGAGCTTCTTTTTTATGGGTTTTCACCCTGTCAATAAGCTCTTTTACTGCTGTATAGGCGATCCGGCAACGAGGCTTTTCCGGATTTGGAAGGACGGTATCAATAAAGTCGATCTTTAGTCCGTCCAGATCCAGTTCCTTATAGACAGTATGGATGCTTTCCATGACCTTTTCTGTTATGGAACGCTCTTTTACATCATAGATCCTCTGGCCCTCATGCAGTTCTGTAAGATACTCCTTTGTGGCGGCTGCAAGTTTACTGCGTCTGCCGCTGAAGAACGGTGCCACCCAGAACAAACAGGAAAGTCCGGCTTTTTTCAGGAGCGCGATATTTTCTTTCAAATGCGGGAGTTTCTTTTCCGAATATTTCCAGTCGCCAATATCCCTGTACCAGTCCGGCAGCGTTTCCGGCGTGACTCTTTTTGCCTCATCAAAACACCATCCGTCATCCACGATAAATGTTCCAAAGCCCAAATTTGCCGCTTCCTGACCGTTGCGGAGCATATATTCATCCGTCAGAGCCGCATGGACGGCATACCATGTGCAATACACACTTTTCCAGGCATTTTCCGGATATTCCGGGATCACCGGCAAGACTGTTTTGCGGTACAGGGAAAGAGTTTCAGAAAGAGATAACTTTTTTTCTGTGGCGGGGAGATAAACAAATACTTCAAATTCTTCTGTTTCCCGGGTAATGACAATGGAAAATGTTACTTCATAAGCACATAATTCCTGATTCATTTTCGCCGTAACAGTGCAATCGTCGATCATATCTGTCAAGCCGACAGAACAGGAAACAAAGGCTTTCTGATCCAGAAAACACAGAAGGGGAAAACTTTTTGTGGCACCGCAGGAAAAGGATTCTGCCCAGGGTAATTTCATTTGCGGCATGGCGGAAAGATCGCTATGCCATACGCTTGTAAGCTCCTTGACCGGGACAAAGGTTTTTATTTTCAAAAGACCGGAAGATTTTTTCAGCAGATCTCCGGAAATTCTTATTGATTCCTCTGTTACGGAATCCAGCAGTAAAGAATCATCCTTTGCATATATGGAGATCTGCATCATTGCCTCCGCAATTTTTTATTCCTGGGTAATGACTTTATTTCCTCTTACGCAGCGGGGATCCTGTTCATCCAGTTTTCCGCTCCAGAGATATTTTTTTGTCTCGGAAACCACAACTTTCTGCAAAAGAAGCAGACTCAATACATTGGGGATGACCATAAGACCATTGGCAAAGTTGGCAAAATCCCATACTGCGGAAAGGGAACCTACTGCCCCCAGATATACCACAAGAGTATAGACGATCTTGTATGCCATCATGGCTTTGGGTGTTTTGATCATAAAACGCAAACACTGTTCCCCGTAATAGAACCAGCCGAAAAGCGTGGTGATGGCAAAGGCGAAAATGGCAAAGGAGAGAAGATATTTTCCTACATAGGGGAGCTGTTCAAAGCAACTCTGGGTGAGAAGTCCGTCGTTCACAAGTTTCACATGGTCAGGTCTGGCAAGATAGCCGGAAACGATAACAAGACCGGTAAGGAAACAGATAATGATGGTACAGAATGTTCCGGTATAGGAAACAAGTCCCTGTCTTACAGCATTACGGGTTTTTGCCGTAGCGGCAACGATGGGTTCAGACCCCATACCGGCTTCATTGGAAAAGAGACCTCTGGCGATCCCGTAACGGGCGGCAAGCATAAAGCCGTATCCCACAGCTCCGCCTGCGGCAGCTTTGGGAGAAAAGGCACTTTTCACAATAAGGACAAGGGCATCATCAAGAAAGCCGAAGTTCATCACAAGAAGGATAAAGCATCCTGCAAGATAGGTAAAAGACATGAAGGGAACAAGGAAAGTACACACTTTTGCAATACTCTGCAATCCTCCCACGATCACAAGTCCCACGATCACAGCAACAGCAAGACCTGTCACGACCGGGGGAACATTGAAAGTTTTTTGCACAATAGTGGCAATGGCGTTGCTCTGCACAAGGTTGCCTGTTCCCAGAACGGCGATGCTTCCCACAATACAGAAGGCAACCGCCATCCATTTCCATTTCAGCCCCATAAGAATGGTGTACATGGGACCGCCGTGGACTTCCGCTTTTCTGTCTCTGACACGGTATTTCACGGCAAGGAGGGATTCTGCATATTTGGTGGACATACCGAAAATACCGGTAACCATACACCAGAAAACTGCTCCGGGACCGCCCAGGGCAATGGCTGTTGCCACTCCGATCACATTGCCGGTACCGATGGTGGAGGCGAGCGCGACCGCAAGGGCGGCAAAGGGTGCAACATTTCCGCTTAAAGAATCGTCTTTCTGGATAACAAGACGGAAGGCTGTGAGAAGATGTTTCTGTATGAATTTAAGCCGGAAAGTGTAAAAAAGGTGGGTTCCCAGAAGAAGGATCAGCAGGGGAGGTCCCCACAAAAACGCGTCTGCTTCTTTCAGGTAACGGGCGAATGCTGCGGCAAATTCTTCCATAATAAACTTCTCTTCCGATCTGAATGATCTTTTTTTGAAAAGTATGACTTTTCCTTATTTGTCTGATAAAAAAATTCCCTCCCGGTTTGTTGAAGAGGGGAACCTGACTGATCTGCGGACAAAAACATCTCACTTTATCTGCAAATATATTTATGGTTTTATAATATAATGTATAATAACAAAATTACAAGAAAAAAAATATTTTTATACACAAAGAAATTACAAAAGTTTTCAGAATAGTACAAAAAAAATCAAAAAAGAGCAATGCTTCCGCTTTTGAGTTATCTGCCGGAACGATTTTTATAAGAAAACGATCTTTTTTCCGAAATGATATTGAAAAATCCTGAATCGTTGCTATATTTCACAATAGACG
>JAFVRL010000022.1 GCA_017504325.1 Lentisphaeria bacterium
ATACGGGTACGATAAGACCGTTTTCCATTTTCAGTTCCACACCGTAAGGTCTGCTCAGATCCTGCAGAAGAAGGAAAATTTCTTCCGCTTCCTTTCCTGTCGCAGCCTCGGGCAAACCATTCATATCATCTTTTCTGTCGAAGTTGAGATATACCGGCAGAAGTTCCCATTTCACCATTTTGCCGTCTTCAAAATAAAGTTTGGGCAGTACGGTCTGGTAATTCTTTTTATTGCAGTGCAAGCCTACTTTATTCCCTCTGGAACGGGCAAGCAATCCTTCCTGTGCGGTACTGTTGATGTCCACACCGAATTTTTCCATAAAGTCGGCAGGCAGAAACTCCACCTTCAATCCCTGATAGATAAAGTCGCCCAGTGAGTAGAATATGGGAGTGTTTTTATAGATCTCCATGGGACGCAATCGGTGACATCCTCCGCCGAAAACAGCAGAAACTCCGGCATCAATACAAGCATGGGCAAATTCTTTCAGATATTCTGCCGGATTTTCCTCCCGGATATAATCATCGTCGTGGCAATGAACGAGCATAAATACATATTCACACTCTTCTTTTGCCTTTTTTACAGCATCCAGGATGCGTTTTTTATCTCCGGCGTGACAGCTGGAGGTGGGAACATCGCTTTTTGTGGTGTATTTCTGTGTCCCCATGAAAAAATAGCCTTCCGGATCGGGTGTCATAAATCCGGTGGCGATCAATCTTTCCCGGTAGTTGTTCATATTGGTGCTTTTGGCGATCTCTTTCAGGATCTCCGCCTGTTCTTCCGTTACCTTGTAAAGAGAATCATGCCGCAGAAAGTTGACTCCGGGGCGTGCCTTGAGGTATTTGGTTGCCTGACCGGCTTTGGAAGCGATCTGGAAGGAGCAATCCACGGCAAAGACCGCAACTTTTCCACCGTTGATTTCCAGCATGGCGGGTTTGGCGGCTTCCTCCAGACTTCTGCCTGTTCCGGAATGGGCAACTTTGTAACTGTCCAGAGTATCAATGGTGGAAAGCAGCCCCTCATGGCAGTAATCCATCACATGATTGTTGGCTGTTCCGAAATAGTTGAACCCGTAACGGAAAAGTTCTTCCAGATATTTTTTTCTGGTATTGATCCATGTTCCTCCGCTGTACGCATTGGGAGGGCAGTCGAAATCGGAAAGATTGGTTTCCAGATTGGTAAGTTTTACATCACAGGATCGGATGAAATCTGCTACGGAATGGATTTTTTCTGCGTATTCTTCCGGGAACTGTGCTACAAAAAGACTGTCCCCTGTTCCTGTTGTTGTAAGTTTCATTTTTTGCTCCTTGATCGTTTGTATGGTTTTTATTTGATGGCAGTTGGACATGTTTTCAGAATTTTCCGGGACACTCTCCGCAGCTTCTTCCGGAAGAGGTGCAGAAACACTCCTTATTTCTTGTCAGACACCCCTGAAAATACTCTTTCAGCAGTTCTTCCGGATCAGATTTTTCCCTGCAGCCGCAAAGAAGCTCCACACCGGAACTTTCCAGAAGCATACAGGAACAATTTCCGATTCCTCCGCAAAAAAGTTTTTCCGCTCCGCTTTCTGTCAGAATCTGGTAAATATTCCGTTCTGCCGCCAGAAAAGAAATTTCTTTTCCCGTTTCATCGAGAATAAGCAGAAAATCCGCCTTTCCCAGCGTAGGGGCAAGTTTTTTTTCTTTATTCACAGCAAAGGCGCAGTTCATTTTCTTATTCTCCATCCAATTATCCGTTAAAATACTCCCCCTTTTCCCTTTTTTCAAGTTTGCGGATCGCTTTAACCATAAAAATAAAGAGGAAAACTTGTATTTTCGCTTTTGAAAGAATATATTATTTCTGTAACGGTACAGGAGACAAAACTATTTAGAGGACTTCCCATGAAAAATTCTTTCTTTATACTTTCCTTTCTGATTTTTTCTTCCACACTTATTCTTTCCGGAGCGGATCTTGTGAAAAACGGCAGAGCAAATGCGGTGATATGCTTGAAAAAAGATGCTCCGGAGCCGGTGAAACTTGCTGCGGAAGAGATTTCTTATTATGCAAAAAAGATCACTTCTGCTGTTTTGCCTGTTCAGGAAAATGCAAAAGGCAAATATGTGATCTCTTTTGAGATAAAAAATGATCCTTCTCTGGGGAAGGAGGGGTACAGACTCAAAGGAAATAAAAATTCACTTGTGATCACCGGAAGTTCACCGAGAGGCGTGCTTTACGGTTCTTACGCTTTTATTGAAGAATTTTTCGGCGTCCGCTGGTTCGCTCCCGGGGAACTGTACGAATATACCCCTTCTTGCAAGACTCTTTCTGTTCCGGATGAGATACAGAGAAAGGCAAAGCCGGAATTTTCCGTAAGAAGAGCCGGATTTGTGGGCTGCAACTGGAATTCCGATACTCTGGAAAGCTGGAAATACCTTATCCGCAACCGCTGGCAGGTGGGGGGCAATTACCGTTTGCGGGATAAATACTGCCGTGGATTTGCAAAGGATTACGACCGGTTCGATGCTGTTTACGGCGGCGGGGGCCATTGCCTTATGAGTCTTGTTTCCGATAAACTTTTTGACTCTCACCCGGAATATTTTGCTCTTGTAAAAGGCAAAAGGATCAAGCAGGCAAATGCCAAAGGGCATCACCTGTCCCAGCCCTGTACCAGTCATCCTGAAGTGATCAAACTTGCCGTCAGGGGCATTACGGAATTTTTTGACAAATCCCCCAAAGGCAGTTCCTATCTTATCGGCAATAACGATGTGCAGACCTGGTGCGAATGTGCCAACTGTGTGGCACAGGATACCCCTGAAGAGAGAAAAAAGGGATATGTATCCACCCGTTTCTTTAAATTCATCAATGCGGTTATCAAAGGTGTCCGTGAAAAGCACCCGGATGCCAATATCCATGCGTGGGGCTACCAGAACTACCGTTTCGCTCCCAAAGGGGTGACGCCTGATCCCTCTTTGCGGATCAATCTGTGTGATCATCAGAGATGTTACCGCCACAGCCTTCTGGATATGAATTGCAAGCAGAATGATATGTTCCGGGATATGTTTATGAGCTGGAGAGCTTATGATCTGCCTGTAACGGAACGGGGGTATCAGGAGGTGCTTCTGCGCAGCGGCTATTTCTATCTCCCCATTGAATATGTTATTGCCGATGACCTGCGTTACTTCAAAAAGATCGGGGTGGACGGTTATGATTTTATCACAACTCCCCCTGACGGCAAATATGGAAAAAGATATACTCCGAAAGAAGCTGATGAGCAGAAAAATGCCATGTATTGTCTGTGGCCCTCCCTCTATGTGGCGGGAAAAATGTTCTGGGATACATCCCTTGATCCGGAAAAGATCTGGGAGGATGCCGGAAAATATTTCTACGGCAAAGCATGGAAAGTAATGAAAGAATACAGAGGTATTCTGCGGAAAGCCTATATGGAAACTACCGGACACATTATTTACAGCAATCCCCCTGTGGAAGTAGGAAAATGTCTGCAAAAGCCCGGAGTGGAAAAGAAACTTCTTTCCCTTCTTGCTGAAGCGGAACGTCTTGCCAAAAGTGATCCTGATAAGAAAGTGGCAAAGCGTCTTGCTCTGGAAAAGAAATATTTTCTGGATCTCTGGGTAAAAAATGCAAGAGAATTTGAGAAGAGTCTTTCCCGTACTTCTTATGCTGTAAAGACTTCTGAAAAGATCACCCTTGACGGGGAAACAAAGGAAAAAGATTGGGCGCAGGCGCAGTTTATTGCCGGATTTTCCCGGAAGGTGGAACCGCCCGCCTATCCTGCGGATGTGTTTATGAAAGTCCTTTATGATAAAGATTTCTTTTATCTTGCGGTCAACGGTACTTCCCCTGTTGCCGGGGAAAAGTGGATCATGACTTTCCCGGATCACAGCAATTTGTCTGCTCCCTTGAAAACTTATGATCTGGATGGAGCTGCTCCCTTTGAAAAAGTACGCAAAGAGCGTAACGGGGAGATCACTTATGAGATCAAACTTCCCCGGACTCTTGCAGGAATAAAGGAGAATGGAGCTTCTTTCCTTGTGAATGTGAAAAGAGTACAGTATTCCCAGATCTGCGGGGAACTTTACAAAAATACTCTCGGCGCAGTCACACTTGGAAAAGAGGGAACGAAAAACGGCTCCTTTGCCGATGTGGAAAAAACAAAGCCCAGCAGGAAAAATATCCTTTCGGCAACTTTCCCCAAATACTGGGGATTTGCCGGAACAGAGGCTGCCTTTGATGAAAAGAAAGTATCCCTCTTCCTTAAAGGTGTGATCTATCAGTTTATGGGAGTTTCCGGCGGGGAAAGGGGGGGGATCCTGAAGGTGGAGGTGAAAGCAGTTTCCGCCGCAGGAAAAAAAGGCAGTATCCGGCCTTATTTAAGTCTTTGTGTGAGAAAGCCCGGGGACAGAGGCGGATTCCGCCATGATATCAAAAAATACGGTAAAAAACTTCAAGTGACAGGCTCTGCCCTTTATAACTTTACTTTTGAACTTGCCCCCTATGAAAATGGTTATATTTATCTGGACGGACAGAATATTGTTGTGGAAAGCATAAGTGCCGCTTTCGAGGAAAAGAAGTAAAAACAAGGAGGGCTTTTTATGTTTATTGAAGTATTGTTTAATGATCCATACCGTTTTTTTATGATCTTTCTTATCGTCGTTTTTTCCATCTGTCTGCATGAATTCTGTCATGCATGGGCAGCTGTAACAGAAGGGGATGTGTCTTTACGGGATCATCTTACCCTCAATCCTCTGAAGCAGATGGGGGTCATGTCCATTATCATGTTTCTTTTTCTGGGGATCGCCTGGGGAAGTGTTCCTGTAAGAAAAGAACTTTTGCGCAACAGAAAAAGTGAATGGAAGATCGCCCTTGCCGGTCCTGCTGCAAATCTGTTACTTTATCTTATTGCCTCGCTATGTTTCCTTTTGCTGTGCAAATGGCTGAATCAGGGGAATATGGAACACATCCGGACAAAAAATCTTTTACTGGCGGTTCTGACTCTGGGGGTATATAATTTTGTGCTTCTCATTTTCAATCTTCTGCCTATTCCCGGGCTGGACGGCTGGCATATATTGAAATACTTTTTTCCAAATAAACCGGAGATCAAGTCTGAATGGATGAAAGGGATCATGGCAGGTGTGATCCTTGCGGCATTTTTCTTTATACCTTATCTCTTCAAACTCGGTTATATGGTCATGCTCAAACCTGTTCAACTGTTTCTTCAATAATCAATATCAGGGAAGGAACAGGGAAAAATGGAAAACTCCACCGGGGAAACAAAAGAAAAAATCTTTTCTGTAAGTGAACTTAACGGTATCGTCCGTGAGGTGCTGGAGGGTTCTCTTCTGCCTTTCTGGGTCTCCGGGGAGGTGGGGAATCTTACCATTCACCGCAGCGGTCATGTGTATATGACCCTGAAAGACAGTTCTTCGCAGATCAAAGCGGTATTCTTTTCCGGGGCACAGCAATGTCTGAAACTTGGTTTGAAAGAGGGAATGCAAATAGAGGCATACGGTAAACTTTCTGTCTATATGGCAAGAGGGGAATATCAGCTTGCTGTGCGTTCTTTGCGTCCTGTGGGGATAGGGGATCTGCAAAAGGAATTTGAAGAATTGAAAAAACGGCTTGCAGCAGAAGGTTTGTTTGATCCGGCAAGAAAAAAGCCTATGCCCTTTCTGCCCACAAGGATCGGACTTGTGACTTCCGCCGACGGTGCGGCATTACATGACTTTCTGAAAATCTCTCTCAACCGTTTTCCCACTCTGGAGATCCGTATTTTTCCGGCGATGGTACAGGGGAAGGGGGCGGAAAAGACTCTTGCGTCCGGTGTAAATTTTTTCAATAAAAGAATCGGATATGCGGATGAAGTGGATGTGATCGTGGTCACCCGCGGCGGCGGAAGTCTGGAGGACTTGTGGCCCTTCAATGAGGAAGTCCTTGCCCGTGCCATTGCTGCAAGTACCATTCCGGTGGTCAGCGCGGTGGGACATGAGATCGACTTTACCATTTCTGATTTTGCAGCGGATCTCCGTGCGCCCACCCCTTCCGGTGCTGCCGAGATCCTTGTTCCGGAGAAAGACGCATTGATGGAAACAATAAAAAATCTTGACCGCCGCGGGGCGAATGCCATTACCCTTTTGTATCAGCAGGCAAAAAGTTCCCTGGATA
This sequence comes from Lentisphaeria bacterium, assembly GCA_017504325.1. Classification (GTDB taxonomy): domain Bacteria; phylum Verrucomicrobiota; class Lentisphaeria; order Victivallales; family UBA1829; genus RGIG5327. Next base: position 6,157 of record JAFVRL010000022.1, read on the forward strand.
CTCTTTTGTCTTCCCCGGCACTGGAGGAACCGGCTTATTTTGTTATGGAAAAAAGCCGGTATGTGGATGATTTGGAAAGCCGGCTCGCCCTGTTGCTTGACCGGAAGATGGAGTATGAGAAAAGTGTACTTGAGCGTCAGAAGGAAAAATTATCGGTATTGAGTCCCTACAATGTATTGAAACGGGGGTACGCACTTCTTACGGATGAAAAAGGACACCCTGTGACTTCTGCGGAAAAGGTCTCTCCCGGGGAGATCCTTACCGGACGCCTTGCGCAGGGGGAGTTGTCTTTGCTTGTAACGGAGGATGGAAAAACGCCTCCGGGGCGTACCGCTTCCATGAAGAAAAACTCTGTTAAAAAGAAGAAATCCCTTTCCGGGGATGATAAATCTTCTGATGATGGTTTTCTGCCTCTCTTTTCTTGAAAAGATCTTACTTTTCTGCTATATTAATAGGATCATTTCAACAGAAAAGGAGTTAAAAAATGGAAACGGCATTTCTGCCCCAATGGTTTATTCCCATATTGCTTTCAGCTTTTTCCCTGGGGTTTTATGATATATGTAAAAAACATGCGGTCAGAGATAATTCTGTTATGCCGGTACTCTTTTTTGCCACTCTTTCCGGATCGCTTTTTTATATCATCGTTTCTGCCTGTCTGGGGACTCTCGTTTCTTCCTTTGTGTGTACTCTGCCCCAGTTTCTGTATGTTTTCCTCAAAACCCTGATCGTATCGGCAAGCTGGATATTGGGGTATTATGCGGTAAGGGAACTGCCCATTTCCATTTCTGCCCCCATACGGGCAAGTGCCCCTTTGTGGACGTTTATCGGAGGTCTTGTCCTGTACAGCGAGATCCCCACTCTTTTCCAGGCTCTTGCCATGCTTTTTATTTTTGCCGGATATTATGCCTTTTCCGTCCTTGGAAAACTGGAAGGATTTTCTTTCCGGCATAAAGGGATGCTTCTTATTATGGGATGTACGCTTCTGGGGGCGGCTTCCGCCCTTTATGACAAATATCTTCTGAATGTGCTTCAGATCCCCAGGGGGATGCTTCAGCTTTATTTTTCCATTGATCTTGTTTTTGTGTTGGGTGCGGCATTCCTCATACGGAAATTCTGCTTCAAAAAGGGGTGTGCTTATGAGTGGAGTTGGTCGGTGCCTCTGACCGGAATATTGCTTATAGCTGCTGATTTTCTCTATTTCTATGCTGTCAGCATACCGGATACCCATATATCCATTCTCTCCCTTGTCCGCAGAAGCAGCTGTGTTCTTACCTTTGTCATCGGGGCAAGATATTTCAAAGATCAGCATGTATGGAAAAAAGCTCTGGCATTGGCATGTATCCTTACCGGTATCGTGATCCTTGCCCTGGCAAAATAATAAAAAAGGCGGTGCAGCAAAAGAAAATCTTTTTCGTCAGCCCCTTTTTTTTGAAAAAATTATAAATTATTAAATTATTCCGGATGAATTTCAATATCCGGTATAAACAGTGCTGAAGGCACAAAAGATATTATGAGAGACACAAGAGGTCTCTCATTTTTTTGCACTGAAAACAAAAAGTGGTTTGCCTCTTGATAAAAACGGATTTATGTTAATCCAAGAACAACGAAGTCGCATAGTGCGCTTCAAAAATCAGGAGGACA
>JAFVRL010000255.1 GCA_017504325.1 Lentisphaeria bacterium
AGAAATTTTACAGGGAAAAATCCTGTTTGAGAAAAAGGACAGATCCAATGCTTAATGAATTACTTGAAAAGTTAAATGAAATTTCACAGATGGTGGAAAAGGATTTTGCAGAAGCAAAAAATCCTGCGGATATAGAGGCCGCCAAAGTGAAATTCACAGGAAGGAACGGTTCCATTACCGCCCTCGCCCCTATGATGGGCAAAATCGCAAAAGAGGATAAACCTGCTGCAGGAAAAGCCTTCAATGAAGTGAAAGCTCTTGTTGCAAAATGCATGGAAGAAGCCAAAGACCGTCTGGATGACGGTACTGCAGGCGGTGAAGCCGTTGATGTGACACTGCCCGGCAGAAAATGGACGATGGGAACACAGCATCCGGTTTCCCGAACCATTGATGAGTGCTGCGCCATATTCCGCAGAATGGGTTTTACTGTTGCAGCCGGTCCGGAAATCGACACAGTTGCCAACTGTTTTGACAAACTCAATGCCCCTCTGGATCATCCCTCCAGAGATCCCAAAGACACCTTCTATTTTGATGACGGCCGTCTCATGCGTACCCAGACAAGTACGGTACAGATCCGTACCATGCTGGATCAGAAGCCGCCCATCCGCATTGTTTCACCGGGCAGATGTTTCAGAAGAGATACTCCCGATGCGACCCACGGAGTGCATTTCCATCAGATCGAGGGATTGTATGTAGATAAAAATGTCTCCCTTGCCGACCTCAAAAGCACATTGAAAGCCTTTGCCAATGAATTTTTCGGTGAAGGAGTTTCCATCCGTATGCGTCCCCACTTCTTCCCCTTCACTGAGCCTTCCGCAGAATGTGACTTTTCCTGCGTGATGTGCGGCGGTAAAGGCTGTCGGGTATGCAAAAATTCCGGCTGGCTGGAAATTCTGGGCTGCGGTATGGTCAATCCCAATGTTTTGCGTAATGTGGGGATCGATCCGGAAGAGTGGCAGGGCTTTGCCTTCGGTATGGGTATTGAACGGCTTGCCATGCTTAAATACCGTATCGGAGATCTGCGTCTTTTCTCCGAAAATGACCTGCGTTTCCTGAAACAGTTTTAATGGGGAGGAGATGAGAAAATGAAAATATCTTTGAACTGGCTGAAAGAATACATCTCCTTTGAAGGAGATCCCAGAGAACTTGCAGATGCCCTCACCATGGCGGGTCTGGAAGTGGAAGAGATCGTGGAACGGGGCAAGATCCCTGCCGGGATCGTTGTAGGAAAGATTCTGGAACGCAATCCTCATCCCAATTCCGACCACCTTTCCATCTGTAAAGTGGATTCCGGCAAAGGCATCCTCCAGATCGTCTGCGGAGCCCCCAACTGCGATGCAGGCAAAACGGTTCCCCTGGCACTGGAAGGAACTTCCTTCCCTGATCCGGAAGGCGGCAAACCCTTTGTCATCAAACCCTGTAAACTGCGGGGCGTGGAATCTTTCGGTATGATGTGCAGTGAAAGAGAACTTGGTTTGAGCGAAGAACACGGCGGACTTATGATCCTCCCCGATGATCTTCCCGCCGGGATGGATTTCACAGAATATGTGACACAGGATACGGTCTATACTGTGGAGATCACCCCCAACCGTCCCGACTGGCTCTCCCATTGGGGAGTTGCCCGCGATGTGGGTGCGCTCATGGGCGGCAAACGCCGTTTCCCGGATACAAGTCTCCCCTGTGTGGAAGGCTGGGAATCCTGGAGTGATCTGGTGGAAGTAAAGGAACGGGAACTCTGTCCTCACTACACCGCCCGCGTGATCCGTGGAGTGAAAGTGGGGGAAAGTCCTGCCTGGCTGAAAGAAAGACTCAATGCCGTAGGCATCCGCCCCATCAACAACATCGTGGATGTGACCAACTTTGTGATGATGGAACTTGGCGAACCCCTGCATGCTTTTGACAGCAGACTTCTGGAAGGCAAAAAGATCGTGGTGCGTAAGGCATCTGAAGGGGAAAAGATCGTTGCCCTTGACGGCAAAGAATATACGCTTGACAACTCCATGCTGGTCATTGCCGACAAGGTGAAACCTGTTGCCATTGCCGGCGTGATGGGCGGAGAATATTCCGGAGTCATGCCGGATACCACAGAAATCATTCTGGAAAGTGCCTACTTCCAGCCCTCCGGCATCAGAGCAACTTCCCGGAAACTGGGACTTTCCAGTGATTCCTCCTACCGTTTTGAACGGGGAGTGGATCCGGAAATGATCGAAAATGCCAGCAACCGTGCGGCAGGTCTTATCATCAAACTTGCCGGAGGTCAGTTGGTAAGTGAACTTATCTCCGTGAAATCCCGTCCTGCGGAAAGATTGCGTATCATCTGCAGTTTTGACCGGATCCGGAAACTTCTGGGCATGAATCCCTCCAATGAGGAAATGATCGACATTTTCCGCAAACTGGGACTTCTTGTTTCTGATGTACAGGAAAGTTCCTGCCTTGTGACTGTCCCCGGATTCCGTGCTGACATCAAAGAAACAGCAGACCTTGCAGAAGAGATCGCCCGTATTTACGGATTGGATAAACTGCCGGATATTCCTGTTCAGGCAGCAAAAGTCCTTCCCTATTCCGCAGATTCTTATGCAAAAATGGAAGCATTGCGGAAAGACTTTATTGCCGCCGGTCTCAATGAATGTATCAACGGCAGTTTCATTGATGAAAAGTCTGCATTGAGCGATCCTTCTGTAGCACCGGAAGATCTGTTGAAGGTCAATAATCCCATCAGTCCGGATTATGCGGTACTGCGGGCATCCCTCCTTCCCGGTATGATGGCGACCATCAAACGGAACATCTTTCAGAAAAACACAGATCTTGCCATGTTTGAGATCGGTCATGTTTTCTGTGCCAACAGGGAAAAATTTGCAGAAGAACGGGATGAACTTGTCATTCTTATGACCGGAAACAGACACCCGGAACGTTACTGTGCTGAAGCAAGTGAAAAGTATGATTTCTATGATCTCAAAGGTCTTGTGGAAAGCGTACTGGAAGCAAGAAAAGTCAGAAAAGTGCGTTTTGAAGCCTGTACCGATGCAAGATTTGCCAAAGGCTGTGCTGCAAAACTTACCATCGGCGGGAAAGAAGCCGGATTCCTGGGTAAAGTAAATGATAAACTTACCAAAGGGATGCGTCTTTCCGCTCCGCTTTTTGCGGCGGTATTCCAGGCGGATGTCCTTCTGGAAGCGGAAACAGAGAAGATCCTTTATAAAGATCTTCCCACCTTCCCCTCCACCTCCCGTGACGTGGCGTTCCTTGCTCCCCTGACTCTGGAAAATTCCACCGTCATCGACTTTATCCGTAAAGCAAATGTAAAATTCCTTACGGATGTAAAGATCTTTGACATCTTCCAGGGCGAACAGCTTGGCGAAGGCAAAAAGAGTATGGCTTACTCCCTCACCTTCCGCTGTGACGACCGTACCCTCACAGATGATGAGGTCAATAAGGAACATGAAAAACTGCGTGAAAAACTTGCATCCTCTCTGGGTGTAGAGTTGAGATAACGCGATTTTTTCCCTAAAAAATCCCCCTTCCCTTTCTGATGGGAACGGGGGATTTTTTTTGCCATATCAAATTTTTCAGTTGAAAAAGGCACCGATGATCGTCACATTGTCTTTCCCGCCCCGCTGCAGGGCGGTATTAATGAGTCTGTTTACAGCCTTGCCCGGATTGGAAGAATTTTGCACGATCTCACAGATCTCCTCATCAGAAAGATGCAGAAACAATCCATCGGAACAGAGAATATAACGGTCAAGTTTTTTTACACGGAAAAGATTATATTCCGGCGGACATCCTTTTTTCGTACCGATGGCTCTTGTGATCATGTGCCGGGGAACAGACCGGCTTTTCTGCGTATAACATTTGCCGTCCTGAACCACTCTTTCGGCGATCTCCTGCGCCAGTTTCACCCGCAGGACTTCCGGCAGTTCAATACTGTGATCATTGGTCATCCGCCGGATCTTTCCTGCTCTTATCCGGTAAAGACGGCTGTCCCCGGAATGACAGGAAATAAGAAAATGGTGATAGAAGGCAACAGCACTTAAAGTAGTCCCCATAGGGTGAGTGCTGCCGAAACGCTTATTGATCTTCGCAATGGCATCATTGATGGCAAGAAAAAGCGTATTCAAAAATAGTTCCAGTTCTTTCCGGGAATATTTTTTACCTTCTTCAATGTATTTGCGCCATTTTTCAAGAAAAAGACGGACAAGAAGTCCACTGGCAATATCGCCGTTATGGTGTCCGCCGATCCCGTCAGCCACAATGGCAACAGTGGGAGTTTTTCTGCTGCCCTTTATGTAGATGTAACTGTCCTCATTATGACGGCGGACAAGTCCCCTGTTGGAATCTCCGGCAAGATCCGGAGCATCCATTTCGGGAGAGAAAAAGGAAGATATGTGAAAATGTTCCGCAGCTTTCTGCAATAATTCTTTCATGGTCTTCCTCCTCTTATATCCCATTTCCGCCTTACATACTTGCATTTATGCCTGCTGATCCTTCTTCAGTTTTTCCAATACGATCTGCACAGCGGAAGGCTTTTCAAACCCTTTGGTCACTGTTCTGGAATTGATCTCATGGAGAGCTTCAAAGATCATGGCGCAGCTTGTGGAATAATCCAGAGAGGACAGTTCACATACAAGACGGGTCCCTCTGTCCAGAAGTTTCTTGTTTGTGCAATCCACCCAGCTCATCCAGTTGCCGGCAACTCTTCCCAGAAGCACCATCGTTCCGGTGGAGATGGTATTGAGAACAAGTTTGATCGCCATGTGACCAAGCAGAGTGAAGGGGGAGGAAGGGATCTCATAAGGAATGATTCTCTCCCCTTGCGTTCCGCCGATGGAAAGAACAGTACATTCATTGAAGGAGGCACGGATCTCATCAAAAGCCTTTTTCAATTCTGCCGGAACGTTTTTGCCCACGGTTACCAGAACTGCTGCAGACAGGACTCCTTCATACCGTTCTGCCATATCCTCTTTCCCCACACGGATCTTTACCATTTCCGAAGCGGTGATCGCAGGAGGATTTTTGGCGATATTGGCAGGAGCCCCCATCTCTTCCAGCAAAGCCGTATCCCAGGAAAGACAGCGCAAAGGTCTGTTCATCCCTTTTGCCCACACTTCTTCTGTGGTAAGAAGGGGATTTTTCACAAATGCCCAGGGCAAGGGGGATACTTTATCATCACATTTACGGAAAGGCGGGATCATAAATGTGGGAGCGCGTTCGGTGGTATCGGTGAAAATATCCAGCAGATAATCGTCGGCAAAATAGGTTACATACCCTTTTTTCCGGTAAATCCCCGCTTCAAATTCCGCATAGGAAGCGAGAACAGAAGCAGAATCTTCCAATACAGAGATCAATTTTTCAAATTCTTTTGCATAATCCATTTTTTCCCATCCGGCAAGACGGCAGGCTGTCATCTCCAGAGCGGCTCCCGCAACATACTGTTCGGAAGTTGTCGCCTGCATCCTTGTGGATCCGGCAAGAGCCATGGGCCCGCAGTAAAGATCCAGAACCGTTACCCGGCTGTCCCGGATGGCGGCGCGGGAACGCTCCAGGTTATCCGCAAGAAGATCCGCAGGATTGTTGAAAAGCAGAAATACTTTGCAGCCGTTTTCCAATGCCTGAGCGATACTTCCCAGAACTGAGGAGGTTTCCCCGCCTTCAGTGATGGCAACGAGGGTATCGCCCTCTTCCATACTGGTTTCCCGCACCTGTCTTGCACCGAAAGCGTGGTAGTCTTCAAAAAATTCCACGCTGCGGATAAGAGCAAAATCGCCGCCGGTCATAATGCTTTCCACATTTTTTGCATAGGAGGCAAGAGCCGGATTTTCTGTGCAGAATTTTTTCCACATACATTCAATGAGGATACTCAATCTTCCTGTGGCTCCGCACCCGGAAAAGATCACTCTTTTCCCGCTGGTAATGGTAGAATGGATGGTATCGGCAAGAAGAGCAAATTCTTTACTTGCAAAGACTTTCTTCAGCATTTCCAGAACGTTTCTGTCGCATTTCTGCAAAGTACGCACTCCCTGAACGGGATCGCTCAGGAAGTCCTTTTCCAGAGTCTTTGTCAAAGGATTGGACTGTTCTGTGGGAAGGAATCCCAAATGGAATTGTTTTTCATTCTCCACAAAATCTTTTGCCATGTCAATAAATTTCTGTTCCATTTTATTCTCCCGGTTATGTATGTTATTGATGTTCAGATAAACCATGCACCTGTGGCGATCATCCGGTAACGGGTCTCGGAAATACAGCCTCTGCCCCCGGGGACAACTTCCAGTTCTTCGATCCGGTCGGCTCTTCCGTCAAGGAGTTCTTCGATCCGGCGGGAAGTTTCCCGTATGCGTTCAGCTACTCCCGCTACTTTGATCCCTACGACCTCAAATCCCCAGCTTTTGTAACTTCTCATCCACTCTTTGCGGAAGGTCTCCAGCAATCCGTCAAGGGCATCAAGCAATTCGGGGATATTCCGGTCAATAAGCACTTCCAGCGTTTCAAAATCCAGTTTTTCATAGGAAGCAAGCAACTGCCGCCGCAGTTTCATTTTTTTAAGAAGCACATCACAAAGCATCCAGGCGTGGGAGATCATCCCGCCGCAGGAATCCTGCTCCTCCTCACCGGGATGTTCATCCATATATTCTTCCAAATCCTTTTTCAACTCTTTATAATGGGCAATGGCTTTTTCCCAGTAATCGGGCATAATGGA
>JAFVRL010000256.1 GCA_017504325.1 Lentisphaeria bacterium
GAGTAATATTCAATCTCTTACGCTCTTCCAAAGTATAAGAACGCACTTCCATCGGTACCGGCGGGCGGGGTCCGACCAGACTCATATCCCCCAGCAGTACATTAAAAAGCTGCGGAAGTTCATCAATACTGAATTTACGGATAAACCGCCCCACCGGAGTAATACGGGGATCGTGTTTCATCTTGAAAATAACCCCGTCACCGGATTCGTTATGCTTCAGCAGTTCCGCTTTACGCGCCTCCGCATCTATATACATACTGCGGAATTTATAAAATTTGAAATGACGGCCGTATCTGCCGACACGCACCTGACTGAATATGATCGGACCGGGACTTGTCACTTTCACAAGAAACGCCGTTATAAGAAAGACCGGCGAACCGATGATCACAGCAATGATGGAAAGGACAATATCCATAAAGCGTTTGAAAACAACGGAACTGCGAATCGTCAGATGCCACAGTACCATCCGCATCTGGATGTGATTGTGCCGGAAAACAGACGGCCGTTTCAACTCCTGCCGCAAAGCCTGTATTTCTTCATACAAAGTCATTTTTTCTTCTCCTTTTTCAATAACTGAACAAAATTCCAGAGCTGCGTCCGGCTCTGTTCCGCATCTTTACTGACCGGAATGGAAATCTGATATGTATAATATTGCTTACCCACTTGAAAATGCCTGCGGAATCCCAGAAAGCCGGGGGTGGAAAACTGGGGACTGCTGTACCATACCCATACCAGAATACGGTAATTTCCCTTCTTTGCGTCGATCTCTGTAACAGCAAAATTACTGTGCAGATACAGGATCTCTTCAGAAAGCACAGTCCACATCCCCGTACGCAGACAATGGCTTGCCGGATGAATCTCGTGAATATCATTCCCGCATTTAACAGCCAATACCGATATATCCGTATTGCTTCCTGTGTAACGGAACTGCTGTACCATACTCGTAGCAAAAAAGCGTTTCGTATTTTCATCCGGCTGTATCTTTCTTCCCCAGTATTCCCCGATCCTGCCTGAAAATTCAGGAATGAAACTCCTCCCCTCAAAGTAGATCTCTCTGGTATGCAGAAGCAGAAGACAACTGCAGAATACTGCAGCAGAAAAGAAAAATGATCCCCGGTTCATCCGCAGATCAAAATGCCGGTTGCACCATATCCAGAAGAAACACAATACTGCAAGGAGAATTTTAACCGTCCAGGCAAGAAAAACAGGACACATAAGCAGCAGAGAAAGCAGATAACTGGAACTGGGCGTTCCCAGAAGAAGAATCACTGCTGCCGGAAATATTCTGTACGCGATCTTCCATGAATACAACAGCCACACCACTGCAAAAATCACGCAGACAGATGCCGCCACCCCCAAAGCATTGATATGATGCAAGGATGTCATCACCGCCGGCAACAAAGCCGGTACAAGCAGAAACAACGCATAAAAATCATATTTGTATGTCTTTTCTCCCCGAACCGCCCAGAATGCCGCAGGAAGGAACAGAAGAAAAAAGATCCAGTCATAATGATCAAGCCGGGAACTTTTCCACGCCTGCATAAGATAGGGAGAATGAAGGCTCAACGGTATAAATGCCATTACAAGGAAGATGATTCTGCTCATTATTCATCGCCTCCCTTTTTTTCAGCATCCACCCGGAATACCCTGCCGACGGCAAGAAAGATCAGTAACGCAAAAATGATCTGCAAATATCCCAATGCGATATGCCAGCTGTTCAGTAAAACACTCTCCCCGAGGATCCGGTACAGCAAAACAGTAAGAACGATCCGCAAAGAGTTGCCCGCAATGATTGAAGGAATGATGAATGCAAAATGCAAAAATTTCCACAGTGTCTTTTTATGCATAATCTGTACTGCAATAAATGCTATAAGGATAAAGGCATCCAACTGATTGATCCCGCTGCATGCATCCGTTATGGCAATATTCAAATACGGCAGGGAAAGAGTCGTTCCGGAATAGACAATATTTATACCGCATACATTCAGAATGACCCCGCTCAACATCGTGGCACTCAAACGCAACGGAAAACTGAAAAGAAGCATCAATTCCTCATGGTAAGGCATAAATACACAACACCACAATGCAGGAACAATGCTTGCAGCAGCAATCAATGTTCCGCTGAAATAAAGAACAAAAGCACAAATAAGCAGGGAAAACGCAAAAGCGGTACTCAAACTGCCTGGAAAACTGTGGGTTGGCAGCAAGGCAAGAATGTTGGCAATCCCCAACAATATCCATGCCGCACATTTTTCAGAAAAAACTGTTTTTTTCCGGAATGTAAAAAGAAAGATCCTCAACATGAGAGTAATCAATATCCCCGCCATTGCCAGATCCACCAGAGCAGCATCCCACATACCGGAAACGACCAGGGGCACTGCCGCAGAAAAAGCAATAATCCCCAGAAGCAATCCATACAATGCCCCCAGGGGATGTTTCAACAGTCTTTTCAAAAAATTCTTCATAATTTCACTGCGGCATCTTGTTTAATCGTTTCAAATATTCCAATGCGGTATGATTATCCGGGGCGATGACCAGAAGCTGACGGCACATCTCCCGTACTTTTTCTCTCTGTTTATCTGCGTCACACTCTTTTATCCGCTGCTGCATCCCGGCTATCCACAATTCTTCCATCTTCCTGCGGTAAGGAGAAGAAGACAATTTCACTATGTCCGGAACAAGCGCCAGATTGCCTTTTTTATACAATTTATCAGCATAACAAAGTTGCGTTTCCGCCAGATCCGGAGCCTGTTCGTATGCCTGACGGGATAATTCCAGTGCCTTATCCAAGTCCCCTTTTTCTGCATAAAGTTCTGCCATATTCAATAATACAGCAAGTTTGTAAGGTGAATTCTGCGGGAAGTGGATATATTTATCCAGAGCCGCCTGATTTTTTCCATTTTCCGCAAGTACCTTCGCCGCAAAAAACAGCAGATGCGGATTTCCTTTTGCATCAGCTGTTTCCAATAACGCACAAGCAGCCTTCCGGTCGCCTTTTTTCAGCAGAAGCAATGCCGTACAAAAAGGTCCATAGAGTTTATCCTTACTTAAAACGATCAGATCATTTTCCCGCAAATGCGTACTTGCAAAATACCAGTACCAGGGCAGGATATCCGGGGAAAGATTGCTCCGGAAGAGGGAGGAGACAAGATCAAGATCCTTCTTCTGCAATGCCAGGAGTATCTCATAACGCAGCATATCTTTTTTCTTATCCGGAAAGACCTGTTTGTAGTAGGAAATCAGGCGTTCACTTTCTGAAAGTTCATGTTTCAGATAATATTCAATGGCGATCTTGATGATCCCCTGATCCTTACTGTAATTCTTCAAAGCTTCTTTCAAAAGAGCTGCATTTACTGTATCACTTTTTTTCTGAACAAGTAATATGAATTTTGCCGTAAAAACATCTTTCCTGCGGCGGTAGAGCAGTTCTGCAAGCGGTAAAAGCTGTTCTTCATTCCCTTTTGCATTTGCAAGAGAATATTTCAGATAATTTGCAAGCAGCTCATCAGCCCGTTTCTGCAGATCCGGATAATTTCTGCGGGCAAGAAGTGCCCTGTAATTTTCACGGAGAGAGACAAGATTGTTTTCCTGAAGTGCCACACAGAAAAACATAAATTCCGCCAACGCTGTTTTAATACGGCTCCGCAAGGGAACAGTCAACTCCTTCAACGCTGCCATATTATTTTCAGCCAACGCAATAAGTGCGTCAAAATAATAACAGTACAGCATGGCAAGATTTCCGGAATCCGCCTGGAATTGTGTCCGGAGCCGGGCAATATCATCCTTCCGGTTCAAAAGACAGTAGATTTCTGCACATTGCAGAGCCACTTGCGGGTCATGGTAAACTGCAAGATATTTTTCAAATACAGTTACAGCCTTCCCCAGAGTACGGAATGAAGCGTAAAACCTGCCAAGAACAGGGGCAAAAGCAAAGGGATTGAGTTCACATGCCTGCTGAAGCATTTTTTCAGCATTGTCAAGTTCCCCGTCTGCCAGGAACAATTCAGCCTTTGCTGCAAGGATCTCCTGTTTGAGAAAAAGATCGTTCTGCGGAAATCTGTCCAACGCAGCAAGTTTATCCTTGTTGCGCAAATGCTTATGTTCAAAAAGGAGAAGGGCAAGCTCCCCGGCAGGGTTATTATTGTCCCTGCGGGGGAACTGCAAGCTGTATTTTTTGATATTGCCATTATGTCCGGCGGCATAAAGCAGGATCTGCCGCCATGACTCCGGCAGAGACTCCTGTTGGGCAAGAAAATTTTCCAACCGGTCAAAATACCGGGCAAAACAGAGACTTTGAATATATTTTTTCTTGTTCTCTTCGCTCAACGGATTCAACCGGTGCGCCATGAAGGAGTAATAAACCTGTTCCGGATAATATTTTCTTTTCCCGGCAATATGACCCAGCATGATATATGCCGCCTCATTCTCACCGTCGTTATTGACAACTTGAAGCAGTTGCGCTTCCGCAATGGAAAGAGATTCAACATCTCCTCTCCGGAAATTACTTTCCGCCTGTTTGAACAGTCTGACATTCTGATAATTTGAAAACAGCAGACACACCGTCATACCGGTACACGCAAGGAGTATCAGTACAGCTACAACGATCAATACGATGTGCGCTTTTTTCAAATTTTTCATTATAAATCAATAAAAATTCTGTCTGAAACAGGAACTTATTTGGAAGCATAGAATTTCTTGCGTTTTTTCAGGTAGATCAAAGTTCCGCCGCCCAGCAGCAGTGTGGCAATAACTCCGGGAAGAGGCTGTCCGGAAGGAGTTTTCCCGGAAGCATTGGCATTGTTGACTTTGAATACATAATATTCTTTTGTCCCGTTGGACCCCATATTACCGCCGCCGATACTCAAATTGCCATCCACGATCTTTGCTTTTCCCCAGATATCATCTTCAAAAGGAGCCTTCGGCTTGGTAGAAAGATATGTATTTCCTTTATTATCTGTAATATACAAACCGATACGGTCATTTTCAGTAAAGGTGGCAGCAAGACCGTTATTGAAAGAACCGCTTGCTCCCGTATCCAGATTATACCAGCCGTAATCTGCAACCCCCTGTCCCCGATCAATGAAATTCTCATGATCGTTATCTTTTCCGCTGCGGGTCAAATCAAATGCTACCGTAGTTTCAGAGTCAAATGTCAACCACCCCTGATTTCCTTTAGTATTGTACTGGTATGCAGCAAACCCGTTTACAGCAATGAACAGTACTGCAAAAAAGATCAATGTTTTGATTCTCATAATTTTCTCCTGAATTATTGTGTTATTATTTTTTCAAACCTTCAACATATCCGGCGGCGCGATCTGCGGCGAAACCGGCACTTACTATTATATAATATGCGAAGATATAATATATCACTGCTATTCCAAAATACAAGCCGGAAAAAATAAAAAATAGTATCCGGGCAGAAAGCGAGGGTACTTATATTCAAGGAGTTTTTGCACCCCACCGGACAGTCAGGATTCTTTCGGCATAAAATGAGAAATGACTTATGACAGCAACCATACCATAAAAATTTCACAGCCTCAAATTCATGCATTACACTGCCGTCAAGCAAATCCTGTTCATTAAGCAGCAGACTGCGCAGAATTTTCTGTAATATTTTCACGAAACCTTCACGGTACATTTGCTTATGATATTATTCGATACAACAGGGCAGAAAAAAACTTCGCATAAAATAATAGCACTGACAACAGTACAACTATTGTATTTTTTCTGCTGCTGTCACATTGGTACGGAGCAACCGGAACCGGGATCGCCGCATAACTGACAACTATGACTGGGCTTTTTGCATATTTGTACTTTTACAGAATCTTTATAATAAATCACATATTGCAGTATATAAAGATGTTCAGACAAATTCCTTGAATTTTTACTGAAATTCCGTACACGCGGCAAACAAAATTATTTATTTTCAGATACTGTATTGCTGCTTGAATTCATATATGGATTTTTTCTATATACATACAGGCAGGAACTGTCACCGAGAAAGATTTTTTCGGGAGGCACATAGTTGTCTGAAAACAAATTTTTATTTTCAGGAAAACCATCGTAAGTAATGCCGGC
>JAFVRL010000257.1 GCA_017504325.1 Lentisphaeria bacterium
GATAAGAAAAATTAACTCTTTTTTAAAAGCAGAAATTTCCGGTGCGTATGGAAAAAACAAACATTCCTTCCGGGAGCTTTTCCGGAAAATATATTTTTTCTTCCGTATTTCCGGAACAAAAATACTGCCGGAACAAAAGCGGGAAAAATTCCTGTCTGTCTGTAAAGAAAATAAAAATACAGCATTAATGGGTATTCAATGGGACAAGAGAGATGATTTTATGAAAAAGTCATGGGCATATCCGGAAATAAAAAAGGGGTATCCCCGTACTTTTTCCCCGGATAAGGAGAAAAGGCAGGAAGAAAGTTTTATCCCGTCAGTTTCCGGTTCTTATGCAGATGCAGCCGGAGAAGAAAATGAAAGAGGAAAAAAGAGAAAAACAACAACGGGAAACAAAAAGAAAAAATATGTTTCTGTAAAAAAAGTACAGGAAAGAGCTGCCGGAAGAAAAAAGATATATCCTCTGAAAAAGTTTCCTGTTAAAATTTTTACAGGGGAGACGGATAGAGGCGGGGCTTCGATTGGAAAGTATGGGGAAAAGCGATTCCCGGAGAAGGCGAAATACAGATATATCACGCTGCCGGACCGGAAAAAGAAAATTCCCCCGGAGGAAAAATGGAACAGGGAGATACTTTTTTTCAAGGATGGAAAAGAACTTTTTACTGTTCCGGATCCCGGGAAAAAGGGACAAACTGCCAAGGGGAAAAAAATACTGAAAAAATTTTTCCCTTCTGTGAAGAAACATGAGAGCAGATTCGGAAATATATTGCAAAGAGGGAGGACAAATGTAAAAATCAATAACAGGAAAGAGTGGAAATACAACGGCAATGATTTGAAAAAACGCATGACAAAAATGTTATGGCAAAAGTCAGGGAAAGATATTTTCCTTTCAGGCAGGATGGCGGAGTTTTCCGGGGAAAAATTTTTACAGCCCCGCTCATCTCCTCTCTCATCTCTTTCCGGAATGGTTTTTCTCGTAAGGGAATTGGAAAAAACAAGGACAGGCCCGGCGGGAGATCTTTCCGATGACAGGATCTTTTCGCTTATAAAACATTATATGGATGAAAATATCCCTTCTGAAAGCGTTTGACTTCTTGACATTTACCCTGTTTTACAGTATATTTATTCTCCGTTGACGATTTCAAAAATCAAATACAGGAGGAAAATATGCTGAAAACAGGTTTTGCACAGGAAATCATCACCCCGCCCGCAGGAGTGGGACTTGCCGGATATATCAATAAACGCCCCAACAGAGGTTTTTACGACGATCTTTATGTAAAGATCCTTGCTATGGATCTTGACGGAAAAAGATTCGGTATCGTTTCCTTTGACCTTTGTAATGTTGCTCCCCGGCTCTGGGAAAGACTGGAAAAAGGGATCACAGAAAAAATGGGAAAAGAACTGTATGAAAGTCTCATTATCTGTGCCACCCACACCCATACCGGTCCGGAGTTCCGCGGGGAAACAATTAATGAGATCACTTCTTTCGCTCTTGAGCGTACCGCTGATGCGGCGATCCGGGCGGTGGAGATGGCATTTCTCAATATGCATGAATCTGAACTGGAAGTTGGAAGCGTTTACAATAATCCTTACGGCTTTGTCCGCCGTTATTTTATGAAAAACGGTACCATTGTCACCAATCCCGGCTGGGGCAATCCGGATATTGACAAACCGGAATCGGATTTCGACCGTACCATCGGACTTCTTGCTGTCAAACAGCAGGGTCGTCTTGCCGGACTTGTCTGCAATATTGCCAATCACGGGGATACTGTGGGCGGGGATATCGTTTCCGCTGACTGGTACGGATTTTTGGCAAGAGAGATCCAGTATGCTCTCAAAAGCGGTCTTCCCGTCCTTATCCTTGATGATGCCTCCGGTGATATCAACCACTTTGATTTCCACCAGAAGATCAGTCAGACTTCCCCTGCGGAAGCCGCCCGTATCGGAAAAGGGTATGCCTCCATCATTCTTGATGCGTTGAAAGATCTCAAACAAGTGGAACCCTCCTTTGTCAGGATCGGCAACGGGAAGATGACTCTGCCCCACTATAAACTTTCCGAAAAAGAAATTGCCGAAGCAAAAAATATTCTGGAAACTGTGCCGGATATTCCCAAGGAAGGGGATCTGGAAAGTCAGGATCTTGCCAATAAAGTACCTGCCGCTTTGCGTTTCTTTGCAAAACGGGCATTGGAAGGATATGAGAAAAGTACGCCTTCCCACGATTGCAGACTTACCTCCATCGTGCTGGGCAATGATCTTGCTTTTGTTTCCCTTCCCGGCGAACCTTTCAACGGTATCGGCCGTACGATCAGGGAAAAATCCCCTTATAAACATACTTTCATCGTTTCTCTTGCCCAGAGTGTTTCCGGCTATGTGCCTATGAAAGAATGTTTTGAAAGAGGCGGCTATGAAGTGCAGCCCGGTCTGAATACCGCTTCTCCGGAAGCTGCTGAAATTATGATTCCTGAAGCATTGAAAAATCTTCCGTAATTATAGAAAAAAAAAGGTATTTTATGAAAATTTATTCTCTGTTTTTTGTGATGCTTTTTACATTTGCGTTATCTGCGGCTCCTGCAAAGAAAGCTGTGCAGGAATCTGATCCGGAACTGGTTTCTTCCCGGTCAAAGGGGAAAAGGGACTATAAAAATGTTTTTCCGGTAAAGACGATCGCCATTATCACTCCTGCTTCCTACCCTCATTCCAAATCACACCGTCTGGGGGTGGAAATGCTGAAAAAGCATTATAAAGTCAAGGTCATGCCTCATACCTTCCTTGATCCTGCAACGCTGGAAAAAACTCCTGCAAAAAAGAGATCCGGTTATGCGTCGATTCCTGTGGAAAAGCGTATGGAGGATTTTTATAAGGCGTGGAACGATCCGGAAGTGGAAATGATC
>JAFVRL010000258.1 GCA_017504325.1 Lentisphaeria bacterium
AGATATCATATTGCGGAAGGTGAGAGAGTCCTTTTTCCGTCTGTGCTGCGTATAGAAAAAAGCATACTCTTTTCCGGCTTCTTCCACTTCTTTGCAAAGAGAGGAAATATTTTCATATTCCATATTCTGCCACATTCTCCATGCGGCTCTTACGGAACGATCCTCAAGGATCTTCAGGCGGCAGTCAAAAAGAATATCTTTGAGAATGAGATTTCCCCGTTCATCCTTCATTTTTACTTCAAATTTTTTCAGTTCCCCGTAAAGAGCCTTCAAGAGATAATATCTTGTATTTCCCGGACCGGAAAGAGGGAAGGATGTTAAAGAATTCATACTTACATTGGGGATCCTTCTGGCGATCCCGGCATAGGCAAGAACGGCATCAGTGAAACAACCGTCCTTTATACCGAAAAGTTTTTCCAGAGCCTTTTTCCCGGCATCATCGGCGGAAGCGGAAAGATCCTTCCAGAATTCTCCCGCCATAGCAGTATTGATGAAGTACTTATACATAAGGGAAGGCTGTTTTTCCCAGGCAGTGAGCATGAATCCGGCACAATTATATTTTCTGCCGTATTCCGTTATGGAGGCGATATTGTACCAGGAATAATCCGCAGGAGCAGGAATATACCGGAATCCCAATTGATCATATTTGGCAAGCCGGTCTTCAAAATACATATTCCGCAAATGTCCGGAGTATCCCTTTACATTATCATGGTACTGCCAGTTTATCATCATTATATCTTTCGGCATCTGCTTCAGAAGTTCCGGATAATATTCAAACATATCATCCCAGAACATCATCTTTTTCCCCATTTTTTTCAGAAGACCGTAGATGAAAAGAAAATGATCCAGATATAATTTCTGCTCTCCGGCAAAATCTTTTGCTTTTTCTTTGCATTTTGAACAGAATCCCAGATCCCAGACTTCATCGCCTCCCACATGAAAATACGGGGAGGAAGAGAAAATTTCCGCAGCTTCTTCAAGATACCCTGCAAGAAAATCCCTTGTTTCCGGAAGAGAGGGACAGAAATCCGGAGAAAAAGTTTTACCGAATCTGCCTTCGATCCCTTCCCGTAATTCAGACAAATGAGCAAATTTTTCTGTTTTCAGCAGAAGTTCCGCATGTCCCAATGTGGCAAATCCGGGAATGACCGTGATCTTTTTTTCAGCCGCATAAGAAATGATCTCTTTGAGTTCCTCTGTGGAATATCCTTCCTCACTGCCTATATCAAAAGTCTTTGTCCTTACCCGCCATTCCACATAAAGAAAAAGTGCGTTGTAATGGAATTGTGCAATGAGATCAATAAAATTTCTGATAAAGGCAACTGTCTCCATCTGTCTTGCAAGATCCAGTTGGGCGATCCGCAACAAATCATTCTTTTTCATCAGATCTCTTTCCGGTTTTATTTTGCTGTTTCGTGCTGTACTTTTACATCTTCAAAGGTAATATCCGAAGAGGGTTGGACAACAATGACTGCAGTCACATGAGCGATCTCCCCGGAAGCGGCAACTTTCAAATTCTGTGTAAAGAGGGTATTTTTTTCTGTTGCGGAAAGTTTTTTGCCCTGCAATGTGGTAAGATATTTGCCGCCCTTGCCGTAAACATAGGCGGAAAGCTGGAAAATCCCTTTTCCTTTGCCGTTGCTGCTTACCGTAAGAATATCGCCTGCTTTGGCATTGATTTTTGCTTTGGAGATACAGGAAATTTTTGTTTTGCCGGGGACGACTTTCAGAGCTAACGGAGCTTTTTCCCCCTTTACAAATTCCACTTTTCCTTCTGCATCCGTACGCAATATCCAGCGGGGGGAATTTTTTCCGCCTTCTTTTGCCCCTTTGAATACACCATTTACATTGATTTCCGCAGCAAAAACCCCGGCGGAAAGAAGAGTTCCGGCGAAAAGAAGAGCAATAAATTTTTTCATGATTTTTTCCTTTTTAATTATTTTCATCCAGTCTTTCCAGCAGATACGCGCAGGAAATGACTTTTTCTTTCAAATCATTCAGAGTATAGAAATAGTGATTGCTTGCCTCAAACCCCAGTCTGGAATCCCTTGAAGCCAGAAAGTGCATCCTTACGGCAAGAGCCAATTCTTCCTCCACATATTTTTTCATTATATTTTTATCACAGGCATGATCTCTTTCCCGTATGAAAGAAGCCTGTAAAAATGTACTGCGTAAATGAATATAGACCGTTTCTGCAATAATACAAATTCCGTTATATGCTTTTTTCTCTTTTTCCGTCACCGGAAGGGGGTATTCCTTCAGAAGATCCAATCCTTTTTTCCAGCCTTCTGTGAGCAATTCAAACTGGTGGATAAATGTTTCTTCCGGGTAAGGCCCTCTCCAGGATTCCAGATCATCATAGGGAAAGCCAAGCATACTTGCTGTATAAAAAGTCTTTTCCATACAGAGAAGATTTTTGGGACCGTAATTTACCGGACTGCGGTAAAGGACAGAACCATTGTGAAAGGGGAAATTACGGAAGGATTCACTGAAAATACGCCATGCTTTACAGACTTTTTCCGCAAGAAGAGGAGTTGAAAAAAGTCTTTCTGCAATCATTTCAGGTGTTGCATACAATAAAGAAAGATTGCCTCCCGGGTATCCGCCCAGAGTCCAGCTTAAAATCAACCCCCTGATCCCCTCTTTATCCAGATTCTGCAAATGTTCCTGCACAAGATAAGGTACAGGAATATAAGGGACTGCGGAAATTTCCCAGGAGTTGTTCATCTGGATCTTTGCGGCTGTTTCCATCCCCCGTTTTCTTGCGTGTTTCCAGAAGTTTTCCGCCTCTTCCCCGGGTCCCACCTGGGAAAGGGAGTAATCTTTTAGATAGACTTCCACGCCTCCTGTATGAAGCATTTTTCCCCACTCACTGACGCTTGAAGCGATCATATTTTCCGGAAGAAGATCAAGGACAGATTTTTTAAATGGCACATTGTCAGTGGAGGATCTCTCCTGCCGCCACGCCCAGTCATAAGCAAGCATCTTTGCCTTTGGAGAAGCCCTGTGCATTCCCTTTTCCATGGCACATAATATATCGGCAATGATCTTTTCCCCGGGAACATCCTTACAGTACGGACAATGTTCTTTATGATTGGAATAGAAACAGTTTGTAGGATTTTCCGACATGGTGATACAGAAGATCCCGCCAAGATCCCTTACCTGTGTAAAAAGG
>JAFVRL010000259.1 GCA_017504325.1 Lentisphaeria bacterium
GGAGTTTTGTAAGTTCCTGCAAAGTATATTCTTTCAAAAAACACTTTGCAATATTCGGACCGATCCCTTGGATATTCAGATACGCCAGAAGCTGCCAATCCGGAACATTTCTGGCATTCTGGATCTCCTCATAAAGATTTGCCGCTGATTTTTCAGCAAAACCTTCCAGTCTTATGATATCTTCTGCTTTCAGTGCAAAAATATCTTTCAGGGAATGTACAGAAAGTTCCTGCATCATTCTGCGGATATTGGGTTCTCCAAGATGTTCTATTCCGATATTTTTTACAGAAGAAACAAGTCTTGCCAGAAGCGTCTCCGGACATTGGGCATTGACACAGCGCAATTCCGGAAGATCCCTTTTCAATTCCTGACCGCAGGAGGGGCAATGGGTAATGATACAGTTTTTCCGTTCCGTCCCCTCCCCTGCCGGCCGGGAATCCAGAATATAGGGGATCACATCCCCGGCGCGTTCCACAGTAACGACATCCCCGATATGAATATCCCGGTCAAGAATATTCTGAAGATTGTGTAAGGATACATGACGGATCGTCGTTCCGCTGATCTCCACCGGCTCGATAAGGGCTACCGGAGTAAGAGCATTTTTCCCGAAACTCCATTGCACATCTTTCAATATGGTCTCTTTACGCACTCCGGAAAATTTGAAAGCGATCTGTCCCCGGGGATGGTGGGCAGTATTCCCCAGAGAACGGGAGTATTCTTTATCCGCCAGTTTGATCACGATCCCGTCCATGGGATAAGGCAGTGCTTCGATTTTTTCCACAAAAGAATCCCATTTTTCCCGCAGCTCACCAAAGGAACACTGCATGGAATGGAGGGAATAATCTATAAAGGAAAGTTTGGCATGCTGCAAAAGCATAAGTGTAATATCTTTCAACCCCATGATCCCGGCAACCGCATTACGGGGGTTCTTATAGATCCTGCCGTTTTTATTACGGATGCTGCTGTAAAGAACTTTGAAATCATCTGTTCTTATAACGATCTCCCCTCTTGCATCTTTTTTAAAATCCGCCAGAGGAAATGTTCCTTCCGGGTGTTCCAGTTCCAGAAGCGGCAGTTTATCTGTAATATCCTCCCCTTCCAGTCCGTCTCCCCGTGTTGCCAAAATCCCGTCTTTCCAGATTGCAGAGATCCCGTCATATTTGGGCTGGATCAAAAGCAATTCCTCTTTGGAACGGATGAATTTTTCCGCCCAGGAAATGACCTCTTCCAGAGAATATGCCTTATCCAGAGAAAGCATGGGATCGGTATGGATGACTTTTCCGGAACCTGCCACAACCGGAGCATGTACCTGGGAAAGCAGAGGATGATCCGGAGCAAGAAAATTCAGATGCCGTACAAGAAGATCGTAGGATTCATCACTGATCTCCGGTTCGGAATCCACCCAGTATTTCCGGTTGTGATACGCAATGGCGGAGACAGTCTCCTGTAAAGACATTGCCGCAACTTTCCCTTCATCAAGCATTCCGGCTACTTCAACCATTTTCTGCCTCCGTTTCTGTTATCTTTTCAGCAACTCTTCCAGAAGTTCTTTTGCCAGTTCTTTTTTACTCTTCAAAGTCAATTCTTTTTTTGTACCGTCTGCTTTGTAAAGGGTAATGGCATTTTCTTCTGCGCCGAATCCCCGTCCGGGGATCCCAACTGCATTTGCCGCAATAAAATCAAAATTCTTTTTCCGCATTTTCGTCAGGGCATTTGCTTCAAGATCATTGGTTTCGGCGGCAAATCCGGCAAGAAGCTGTCCCGCCTTTTTCCTGCTGCCCAGACTTAAAGCAATATCTTCCGTGCGTTCCAGTTCCAGAAAAAGATTCCCTTCTTTTTTCTTCATCTTCTGTTTTTCAGGACGAGCAGGTCTGTAATCGGCGACAGCGGCACACAGTATGGTAAGATCAGCATTGAAAAACTCTTTTTTCATCGCTTCTGCCATTTCCGCAGCACTTTCTATGGATATAAATTTGTGCAGATTTTCAGGAGCAGAAATACTTACCGGACCGGATACGAGAGTAACTTCATATCCCATAAGTATTGCCGCTTCAGCAATGGCATACCCCATTTTTCCACTGGAATGATTGCTTATAAAACGAACCGGATCTATTTTTTCTCTTGTAGGTCCGGCATTGACAAGAATCTTCATATTCAGTTCTCCGGAAGTATTTTTGTATTCAGAAGGGCTTGTTGTCAAAACCGTTTTTTCTCTGTTCCCGGCGGATACGGCGGCACTCCGGACACATGAAAAGTTCCAATCCCCGCACAACAGAAACTTTATCCGATTGACGGATCGTGGCAATCTCCCCTTCTTCAAGAAGGATGGTTTCCGCACAATTATCAAAAGCCATCTCTGCCGGTCCGCGCAAAATACGCACTTTTACCACACTTTTTTCATTAAGAACAAGGTGATTGACCAGATCGGTACTGTTGCTGAAAACCAACCCCATCCCGGTACGGAAAGTGCCATGGGTGATACTCTTGTAATATCCGGTGGAACCATGGACAGTGGCAACTCCCACACCGTCCCCTACGATTTCATTGGCATAAAGTTCATCATCGATTTTTATCTGGTAACGCAGAGCGGAAAAACTGTTTTTGTTGTGGATGAAAATATCATTGAGGGCAAAAAATTCTTTTCCCGCCGCTTTTCCGGAAAGTTTGGGAAGCAGCGAAGTGGTAAGGGAACCGGAAAGCAGAAGATCGATCTGCCGTTCCAGAGAATGTTTTGCACAATGGGGTGCCGTTTCCACATCCCGTATGGGCATCTTGGGTAATCCGGGATAGAGCAGTTCCGCACTCAGAAGGGCACCATCCCCGCCGTAACAGACGAGAAGATCTTTAAGCGGGGAAGATGATTCCACGATCTCCACACCTTTTTTCAAAAGGATCTTTTCCAGAAATTCTGTATTTTTTCCGTAAAGAGCTGCTTTCATCTTTTCCCCTCTTATTGTGTTCTGCCGTATTTACCGATAATGGAATAAAGCACCGCTGCGGTACAATTCCCCACATTGATGGAAGTCTTGCTGCCGAACATGGGAAGAGCCACAAGTCCGTCACACTCCTTCATCGTTTCTTCATTGACTCCCAGAGCCTCATTTCCCATAACGATGGCAAGGGGAAAGCGGAAGGGGAAATCCCATACAGGCATACTGTTCTCCCCCACTTCCACTGCCACACAGCAGTACCCTTCTTTTTTCAAAGCCCGCACAGCACAAAGGGAATCCGGATATCTCTCAAAAGGCACAGTTTTATCCGCCCCCATGGCTGTTTTTTCCAATTTCGGATGGGGAGGTGTTGGTGTATAATTGCAGCAAATGACCTTCTTTGCCCCCACAGCATCCGCAATACGGAAAATATTTCCGGTATTATGGGCACTGCGGAGAGAATCAAGGACAATGACCACATCCAGTTTCCTGTATAAAGGATCTGCTGCAAATCCTCTGGTATCTTCCGTACGCAGATTTTCTTTTCTCATACCGGTCCTCTTGGTCTGTTTTTAATGTCCGGGACGGGAATGTCTGTATGCCCCGTGATTTCCGGCGGTTCTTCTGCGGGGCGGATTGCCGTTACTGCTTCTTTCCCGCAAACTCTTCCGTCCATTCACTTTTTCAGGAAGAATGAGAGCCTCTTCCTCCGGAAGATCGGTCTTCATGGTGATATTGGCATATTTTTCAATTTCCGGCATAACATAAGCACCGTACTCACAGACAAATCCGATGGCACACCCTTTATTGCCAGCCCGTCCGGTTCTTCCGATACGGTGGACATAATCTTCCGGATGATCGGGAAGGTCATAGTTGATCACATGCGTGATCCCTTCCACATGCAGCCCTCTTGCAGCAACATCAGTGGCAACCACGATCTTCAGATCCCCTCTTTTGAATTTTTCCACAAGTTTCAACCGTTTTTCCTGGGGGATGTCCCCGGAAAGGAGTCCGGCATCATAACCGTATTCGTAGAGTTTTTCCGCAAGAATACGGTTTTTTTCCTTCCAGTTACCGAAAATAATGATCCTTTCATAAGGAAGAGTCTTGAGCAGATGAAGAAGAAATGCAAGTTTCTGATCGCCGGTTACAGCATAAAATTTCTGTTCAATAAGGTCAGTCACAACATGTTCAGGTTCCGCTTCAAAGGAGACAGGATCCACCAGCCAGCTTCTCACAAGACGCAATACCTCATCTTCCAGCGTTGCACTGAAAAGCATGGTCTGTCTTTTGCCTGCGTGGGGCAGACGGGAAACGATCCTTCTCACATCCGGAATGAATCCCATATCCAGCATACGGTCGGCTTCGTCGATGACAAGGATCTCCGTATCCCCCAGATAGAGATCGCCGCTTCTGGTATAATCAATGATCCTTCCGGGAGTTCCCACAA
>JAFVRL010000260.1 GCA_017504325.1 Lentisphaeria bacterium
ATGGAAAAACTTTCTTTTTGTTTTTTTTGTAAAAATGTCGCATATAAAATACACCCGTAATGGTTTTAAGTCAATATAGTTTCTCTTTCCTGTTGGACTTTTTCTGCATTTGTGCTATATTGAAGGGAGGATTTTCTTAAAGGAAGGATGATATATGAAACATACACCATTGGCAGAAAAGCTGTTTTTGTTTCTTGTTTCTGCTGTTTTATTGATTTCCGGAGGGTGTTTTCCTGTACTGGATCTCGAACCCAGGGAGACTTCGGATCTTTCTGTCGTACAGTTGATCACCCGTATGAACAGAACAACATATCCTCTGAAAAAATGGAGGAAGGCGGATTCCTATTATATGCGGTTGAAGGTCACTCTTACCGGTAAAGATTCCAAAGACTATTACGGATCGGAAGTATGGTACCAGCAGCCCAAATGTTTCCGGCTTGTCACAAGCAAAAACGGGAAAGTACAGAAGATACTGATCTATAATGACGGCAGAGCCTGGAGCATAAACGGCTGGAACAACCGGAGTACCGAATTGAAGGAAGATTCCCTGGAATACAAACTTTTTCTCAATACGGTGCGCATGGGGACGCCTTCTCTCAACTATACAGACATTTTCCGCAGGATCTCTGTGGACATGTTTGTGGAAAACGGAGTCCGTTATTACCGTATGATCTGTATGAATGATGACAGACGGATCCAACCTTATATTTTCTACTTCAACGGAAAAAATTTCCTTCAGGAAAAACTGGAGACTGTGAGTATTTTGAATGAGTCCGGAGCTTCGGAGCTTTATACCTCCTATGTGGAAAAATATACAGTCATAGACGGTATAAAACTTCCTGCCCGTACGATCGTGGAAATCGGTGGAACAACACAGATTTCTGAATTGCAGGAACTTGTCATCAATCAGAATTACCCGGAATCCCTTTTCCTGCCTCCGGTGCCTTTCACTCATAAAATGAATACCGGTATGGAAAAGGAAACAAACAGCAGAAAGGAATCCCGATGAAAAGTGCTTTTGAACTTGCTATGGAACGGCTTGGCGGAAAGATCGAAAATTTGTCCGATGAAAAAAAGAACGCCATTGCGGAAGTGACAAAAAAATACAATGCCAAGATCGCTGAAGTGAAACTTGCACACGAGCAGAGACTTGCCAAAGAACAGGATCCGGAGAAGATCCGGGAACTGGAAGAGTGTCTTGTTACCGATATCGCTTCTCTGAAGGATCGGTGTGAACGGGCAAAAGAAGAGATCCGCAATTCCTGATAAGGTGCTTTTTTTATGCATTTTTATCTGGATAATGCTTCTTCTGTCCCCTGTGAAAAACACATACTGGAGCGTTTTGCTGTTCTTGCTTCTGAATATTTTGCCAATCAGGACTCTCTCTCTTTTCACGGGAGAAGATCTGCAAAAGCTGTAAAGGAAGCGGAGGAAAAGATCTTTACTCTCCTCTCTGCTGACAGAGCGGAAAATGGCGGAGTATTGAGCGGCAATACCGGCAGCAGTATGCTTTGTGCCTGTATCCATGGCGCCGGATCTTTTCTCAACGGCGGGGTGGTTACCTCTTATGCAGAACATCCCTCTCTGCTCGCCGCTTTGAAAAGGACTTCTGCATTCTGTCATTTCCCCGTGTACTATTGTCCTGTGGGGCGTGACGGAGCTTTGGATCCTGACTGGCTTGCGGATCTTCTGCAGAAAGAAAAGATCGCACTGGCTGCATTTCATCATATCCAGAGTGAAACCGGTTTCATACAGGATCTTGTCTCTGTCAGAAAATTGCTGGACAGATATTCCCCGAAAACATTATTTCTTGCCGATACCATCCAGTCTGCCGGAAAATATCCTTTGCCCTGGAAAGAGGCAAAGTTGGATTTCGCATTTATTTCCGGACAGAAAGTCGGCTGTACCGGCGGTGCCGCTCTTCTTTACAGAAAAGAGTTTGCAAAGGTCTTTTCCTCTTTGCGGGGCAGTACACACATTCCCGGAAGATGTATTCCCGCCCACATGCTGCTGCTTGCGGAAATATTGGAAAAGATCCTTCCGGATATGGAAAAAAATCTTGCCGCAATGACAGCATTGAAAAGACTGCTTCTTGAGAAAATAAAGGAAGATAAAATTCCTTTTGAACCTACCCTTGCTCCGGAAAATACCAGCAGTTACATCCAGCATTTTATCACAACTCCTTATCAGGGAGCGATCCTTACAAGGATGCTGGCGGAGGAGAATATATCGGCAGCCCCCGGAAGTGCCTGTGAGTCGGAAACCGGAGAACCTTCCCATACATTGAAGAGTATGGGGATAAGAAAAAATGAGCTTTACAACGCATTGCGGATCTCCTTCTGGCACCATAATACCCCGGAGGAAATCACCACTCTTATCCATGCTTTGAAAAGGAGTATTGCAAAATATTGAAGAAAAAGCTCTCTCCGTACTTGTAAAAAGCCGGATCCTGCGTTAAATTTATAAGAGAGAAACCACTGTAAAACAAAAACATGATATGAGGTGAAAAAATGGAAGATCTGGAAAAAGAGATCAGAGAAAGACTTGACCTTCTCCGCGGTGCATTGCAGAATGACGGCGGGGATCTGGAATGTGTTGCCGTGGAAGGCAAAGTGGTAAAGGTGCGTCTCCGCGGTGCCTGCGGCTGCTGCCCCCACGCCATGGCTACTCTCAAAGGATATATCCAGCAGGATCTCAATGAGACCATTGATGCGGGTATCGAAGTAGAGAGAGTTGACTGATCGGAGTAACTATGTTGAGAGCAGGTTTTGATTATTCCTGGGCGGAGGCATCTTTTGCCTGTATTGATGAAGAGGGAAAAGTGATATTTGATGAGAATATTGCCTTGCCTCCGAGAAATGCATCTTCTCTGCCTGTATGGATGGAACAGTGTCTTGCCTCTCACAACAGAAATTTTGATGACATCGGTGAATGGAGCGTGGGCAACGGACCCGGCTCCTTTACCGGATTGCGTCTTGCATCCGCCTTTGTCATGGGCCGTTCCTTCCGCAGGGAAAATGTTGCAAGACGCGCCGTTCCCACTGCCGCCGCTATGGCACATACCGCATTCAGGGCAGAAGAGGTAAGTGGAAAGAAGGTTGCCGCGCTTTTTGACGGCAGAAGGGATGAGATCCTTCTTTACGGAATGGAGGAAAAAAATGGTTCCTTCCTTCCCGGAAAAGAAAACGGAGTCCTTTCGGCGGCGGATCTTTCCATGCTTTCTTCTTTTGATGCTTTCGTTGCATTGGAGCGTGACCGGGAACAGATCGAATCTGTAACAAATGGTATATTACAGGATAAGATCATCTATATCGGGCATATCAAGGCAGCCTTCCTTATTCTCAATGAACCGGGGGATTTCTCCCGTCCGCTTACAGAGCTTGTATATTTGCGCCCGGCGGTATTTGTGGATCCTGTGATCCCGAGAAGCGTGTAAGAACTTTATTTTTCCTTTGCCTTTTCCCTGAAGTTGGAAGG
>JAFVRL010000261.1 GCA_017504325.1 Lentisphaeria bacterium
AGATCCCCGCCGGCGAGAACAGTCCAGACCGCAAGCAGTAACGGAATAAGCGATCCAACAGCAATGATCTGAAGAAGACGGAACAGTGCTTTTTTCCAGAATATCAACTCTTTCTTCATGAACCGTATTTTCCTTTCCCTCTACTTTCTGAAAATTTCAAAAATATCCGGAATAAAACCATGGATCATGCCGCTGCATCGTAAAAAAAGACCGGTCCGCCAAGCTCCGGGAATACTCATTTTGCAGAGAGGAGGCAATACCGGGATCCTTTCGGGAATATTTTTGAAACCCCACCTCTATAAAATAGCATATTTTCCCCATAAAGCAAGTGCAGAAAGTACAGTTATCCTTTACGGGATTTGATTTTTTCCATTTCCGGGGATATATTAGAAAAAACCACCGTCACTGATACTGTATAAGGAGATATGTAAATATGAAAAAATATGCCGCCGTTTTGTCTGTTATGATCCTTTCCCTTCCGCTTTTTCTGAAAGCTGTCCCCTCAGATTACGATGAGATCCGGAAAAAAATTACTGAAGGCAGGGCTGTGCATCAGGAATTGCTGGAAGCACAGAAAAAATGTTACAGGGAATATATCGGATTTTTCCGTCAGAAATACGCACAGTGTACGCTGGCGCAGGAAAAAAGAAATGCTTTTCTGAATGATTATGCCAAAGGGGACAAAGCATTTGCGCCGTCTGTGGTAAAGTTCAACAGCGGACTTGTACGCAATGCTCTGGATAAAAAACTCTTTTCAGATGTATATAAGAAATTCGCTGAAAACAAAGATTTCATGCTTCTGGACAGAAACCTGTGGGAAGCCAAGACTCAGGCGGCATTTTCCTCTGTAAAATCCCAGCTGTCTCAAAATAACAGTGATCCGGAATATGCCTATCATACCACTTTGCAATCCATTACCGATGCACTGGAAAAAAGTGCCATCGGGGAAATGACAAAAAAATATATCTCCTCAAAGGAGAAAGGTTCTTCTCTCTATCAGGCGGCAATGGAAGAGATCCGCAATTATAAAAAAGCTGCAGATCCCCGGGAAATGGCAAAAGCCAGAAGAAATATATCCCTCTATACCAAACACATTTTTCAACAGGCACTTCAACAATACGCCCCGGAACTGGAAAAACTGATGAAAGAAGGGGAAAAACTGAATAAAGAACGGATCAGACGGGAGCTGGAACTGGAACTGAATAATAAAGATGCCGCTTATGCAAGGTATTTAAATACATTCGGCATCAATCTTCCGGTAAAGGGAAAAACCATGAAGGAGATCGTCTGGAACGATCCGGAATATAAAACACTGGTTGACAAACTTTCCAAACTGAATCAATCAAGAAAACGCCTCTCTTCAGAATTTATGAAAAAAACAGATATTCCTGCGATCGCGGAACTGGATAAAGTCATTAAAGAAGTCCGTAAGTCCGGCAGAAAATAACTTGCCGGAATGTATCTGTGCTGTGTCAACACAACGGCAGGCGTTTGACGGTGATCAGATCCTTTTTCCCGTCATACTCTATGAAAGTAAGCATACGGCATCCGGTGAGACTTCCGGCAATGACTTCCCCTCTGCCTCTTTCGTCCAGTACGGCACGGGGTTTGTGGATATGACCGCACAAAGCAAGATCGATCTTCTTTTCTTTCAAAAGTCTTTCCACCTCTTTTGCACCCCATAAAGTATGGAGAAAATGCAGGCAGGGATGGGGATCGGAAAAAGGGAAATGGCTGGCGGAAATCATGATCCTTCCGTCATTATCTTTTTCACATTCCCGTTTATAAAATTCCCTTGTCTTTTTGTTCATATATCCATTGGAGAAAAAGGGCGGCATGGGAATACAGCTATTGGAGGCAAGAAGCCGGAATTTTTCATTTTCCCATACAAAGGGAAAATCTTTCAAGGCATATTTCCCCCGGTTCATCTTCCGGCAGAATTTATCTGCTTCCTCCCGGCATTTTTTATTGTTCACATAACAATCGTGATTTCCGGGAAGATAGAGGAAGGGCTGTGAACTTTCCACAAGAGGGCGGAAATGTTCATAGGCAAGATCAAATTCACTCTTCTGACCGCAGGAAGTGGCATCACCGGTAAAGAGGACAAGATCGCACTTCTCCTGCAAAATACGGTCAACAGCCTTTTTTATGACCGTATCATGATTATCGTGTCCGGTACGGCGCAATATTCTATTGTTGAGAAACCCTATAATGCGTTTATCCAACAGCATGGAACATGTCTCAAACTGTGCGATCTCATGGGGATCGGAAAAATGAATGATACTGAAACTTTCTGCCATAAATTTTCTCACTTAAAAATTGAAAAAAAGCTGTTGATTTTCTTCCTGTTTCTTTTCTTTTTTTTCATTTTCTTCCTTTGTTGCATCGGTGGAAGCAAGGGAAGAAAAAAGATCTTCTTCAGGGACGGAAGGTGGTGGAGGATTTTCATTTTTTCCGGTATTCACGGAAAGTTTTTCCAATTCCTTCATAATGCTTTTAAGTTCAAATTCCTGAACGATGGAAAAGATTTTTTCCATTTGCACTTCCGTTTTTGTTACAGAAGAAGCATTTATCCCGGCTTCTTCCGGAAGATCGAGAATAAGAGAAATAAGAAGAATATTTTTTTTCAGAACTTCTTTATGGGCAAGGATCTTTTCCCGTAAAGACTCTTTTTTGATCCTTTGAGGATCATGGAGCATTTCCTCTATGGAACCACTTTCATTGATAAGGGCTGCTGCCGTTTTGGGTCCCACACCGGGAACCCCGGGAATATTATCGGAAGAATCTCCAATAAGGGAAAGATAATCCACGATCCTGTCGGGAGCCACCCCGAATTTACGGATCGTCTCCTCCCAGGAACGGATGTTCAACCCTTTTCCGTCATGGGAAGGGACAAGCATATTGACTCTGTCCTCTTTATCAATGACCTGACTTATATCTTTATCGGAAGAGAGGATCAATACTTTTCTGTCCGTAAAGTTTTTTGCCATTCCCCCCATAAGGTCGTCTGCTTCATACCCTTCCTGTTCAATGATATTCCAGCCGAAAGCAGTAATAAGATCCCGGATATAGGGGATCTGTATTTTCAGTTCTTCCGGCATGGGAGGACGGTTCGCCTTGTAATCCGGTGCGATAGCAAGGCGTTTTTCTATTCTGCCTTTATCAAAGACAAACGCCCCGTCAAAGGAGGGATACTCCTTATCCAGTCGTAAAAGAAGTTTTGCCATGGCAAAAACCGCATTGGAAGGAAGCCCCTTTGAATTGCTTAAAGAGCGTACCGCATAAAATCCCCGGTAGATCTGGGAATAAGCATCCACAAGAAGAAGCGGCTTTTTTCCGTTATTTTCCACTGCCATGACAAACCTTTCTTTTTCAACAGGTACGGGAAACATACCCGTACCTGTCCATACTTTTTTATTTTACATTGATGACCGCTTTGTCATAGTCTGCGGGAGGAACGAGTCCAAGCAGGCACATACAGGTTGCGGCAACAGAACTGATCCCCAGACCGGTATTGAGTTCCTTTGCATAATCCTCTTTATATTCAGGGTCATAGATGATGCAGGGAACAGGGTTGAGGGAGTGGCTGGTCTTGCGCTTGATGGAACCGTCTTTGCCCCGTTTCACAGAACCGTCTTTATTGTGTTCATACATATCATCGGCGTTCCCGTGGTCGGCAGTGATAACAAGTACGCCTCCGGCGGCAGTAACAGCATCATAGACCCGTTTCAGGCAGAGATCCAATGCCCCCATGGAGACCTGTACAGCCTGATAATCTCCGGTATGTCCCACCATGTCCCCGTTGGGGTAGTTGAGACGGATGAAATCATATTTGCCTTCTTTGATAGTATCGCAGACGATATCTGTGATTTCTGCACATTTCATCCAGGGACGCTGTTCAAAGGGAACAACATCGGATTTGACTTCCACATATTCTTCAGCTGCTTCATCAAATTTTCCGGAACGGTTACCGTTGAAGAAGTAGGTCACATGACCGTATTTCTGGGTTTCGCTTACGGCAAACTGACGGATGGAGGAAGAGCAGAGGTATTCATCCAGAGTCCGGTCGATTTCAGGGGGATTCACAAGGAAGTTGTTGGGGATGTGCAAGTCTCCGTCATATTCCATCATACCGGCATAAAGCACATCGGGCTTTGCGCCTCTGTCAAATTTATCGAATTCATCCCCCTGATCGAATGCCTGACTGATCTCAATGGCACGGTCACCGCGGAAGTTGAAGTAGATGACGGCATCATTGTCTTTGATGGCTCCCAGAGGAGTTTTGCCGTCTCTGGAGATCACAAATGCAGGAAGATCCTGGTCGATAGCTTTAGTTTCTGCACGCAATGTTTCCACGGCTTCATGGGCGGAAGCAAAGAATCTGCCTTCCCCTTTCACATGGGTAGCCCAGCCCTGTTTCACCATATCCCAGTTGGCACCGTAACGGTCCATGGTAATGGTCATGCGTCCGCCGCCGGAAGCGATGGCATAATCTTCCCCCAGATTTTTGAGATATTCTTCAAAGGGATCGATATAATCGAGGGCGGAAGTTTCAGGCACATCGCGGCCGTCAAGGAGCGTATGGATACGCACACATTTGACGCCGTCTTTCTTTGCCTGTTCGATCATGCCTTTCAGATGGGCAATATTACTGTGGACATTACCGTCGGAAAAGAGTCCGATGAAGTGGAGAGTGGAAGAAGCACTATTTACTTTATCCACGATCTTTTTCCATGTGGCTCCTTCAAACATCTTACCTGTTTCAATAGCCTGTGTGACCAGTTTGGCACCCTGGGCGAAAACTCTGCCGCATCCCATGGCATTGTGACCTACTTCACTGTTGCCCATATCATCATCGGAGGGCAATCCCACAGCAGTACCGTGAGCTTTGAGCAGTGTCATGGGCTGTTCTTTCATCAGTTTGTGAAGGAAGGGTGTGGGGGAATCCAGAACAGCATCCCCTTCAGCATATTTTCCAATGCCAACGCCATCCATGATCATCAATACAACAGGTCCCCGTCTTTTGGTGAAAGCGGGATTTTTTTTCAGACTTTCCAACATAATATTTTTTCCTTTCGTTAGGTTTGTTTATTTTAATTCCTGTGCAGAAAATACTTTGGTTTCTCCTGCATCCAGAGTAATGATCTTATATGCCTTGCGGGGGAAGAGTCCATTTTCCAGAGAGGGTACTTTTCCTTTTTCATCCAGAACTTTGCAGGTAACAAGCACCGGATAGGCAAGAGGATTCTTTACCGTCATGCTGCTTCCGGATACACTTGCTTCCACATGGTCAAGCACAAAGACTTTATCTTTTGTCATATCCCAGAAGATCCCCGGATCTTCCGTAATGGTGAGAAGCACACTGCTCTCCGTCCAGCCGCCATCCACCGCCGGACAATCCCCTGCCTGTCTGGAATAATCCTGGAAGAATACCTTTTCACAGATCGCTCCATATTCCAACACTTTTCCGGTACCGTCACAGCGTATGGGATGATCTTTTGTGGAAATATACTGCACACAGTTATGGGCTATTTCCTGTAAAAGCAGAAGGAAGCGTTCTTTACCGGTATAGCAATATAATCTCATCAACGCGGAAGCGGAAAGGGTGCAGGGCCCGGGTGCGCCGTGCTGGTTCTGCAAGTTTGCCTGTACCGAACCGCGGCAGTCGATCTTCATGCGGTCAAAGAGGGAATTTGCCGGAAACGCCCATGCAACGGCGGGAGTCCAGCTGGAACAGTAGTCCGCCGAAAATTCAGCGGCGGAAAGCCATTTTTCATCCTGCGTACCTTCATAAAGAAGGGTAAACATTTCCAGCATGGCAAAAGCAGATTCACTGTCGGGGGCAAGAAGAGCATCCCCGGGTCCGCCGCAGGTAAAGCCATATTTCTTCAGCCGTTCAAAATAGAAATCCCCCATTTTCAGAGCAGTATCATAAAAATCTTTTCTTCCCAGATATTTTGAGGCGAGAAGCAAGGCAGCGGGAGCAGTACAGCCGCTGTCGGAATTTCCGCAAATGATCTCTTTTGTTTCCAGTTCCACCATAAAACCAAGCTGACCGTATTTTTTCCAGATCTCCTGCAAAGCATCTGCAAGTCCTTCCAGAGCTTTTTTCCAGCTTTCCGGAATTTTTTTACCTTTTTCCTCAAGGATCATCAGACATTTGAGGCAGGTAAGAAGCGATTCGCACTGGTGACGCAGATAGCCCCAGGGACGGGGATAGGCAGGAAGACTTCTCTGCACAAAGGAGTGTTCATAGGAAAGAACATTGTCTCTTTCCTGTACTGCAGGATGAAAAAGTCCGCTTTCCCGGGGTGCATTTTCAAAATACCCGGTAAGCTGACTAAATACTCTTTCCAGTTCCATTTCCCCGCCCTGTG
This sequence comes from Lentisphaeria bacterium, assembly GCA_017504325.1. Taxonomy (GTDB): domain Bacteria; phylum Verrucomicrobiota; class Lentisphaeria; order Victivallales; family UBA1829; genus RGIG5327. The sequence continues at coordinate 6,378 of JAFVRL010000261.1, forward strand.
CGAGAATGGCAGGAAGTTCCACAAAAGAGACCCAGCCGAAATCAACTCTCATATTGTTTTTGATGCTTTTGCCGTAAAAACTCCATTTTTTATTCCACCTGTCTTTATTGAAATGATCCATCAGGATCTCTGCAGCATGGGAGAAAGAACGGGTATTTCTGTATTCTTTCTGTTCAGGGAACTTATTGCGGATCTCTGCAAAATAACGGTAGAAAGCGGCAAAATCCTTTACCTCATATTTCCGGATCTGGAAAGAGGATTCTATTTTCATTCCGGGAGCAAGTACAACAGGCTCATCCAGATTCTTGCAAATGGGAAATGCTTTTCTGCGGCAGGAAGGAATGGAAAGACGCACTTTCAAACTCTTTTCCTCCGTTACTTCCATTTCTATCCCGTGATTTCCCAGAAGAGTTCCCTGTTCAAAAGAGAGGAAAATGGCTTCATTTTCATTCTTTTTCCAGATTCCCAGAACAGGAGCGGATCCATCGGTGATCTGTCTGTTGAATCCATTGTTCAGAGAGGGGAGTTCCAGCATGGTGACAGGGGGATCAAGAGGATCTTCCGGAGCAAAATCCACCACAAACAGCTTCATGGGAGGTTCCGGGATAAGAGTAAATCGGTTTCCGTCATAACAGGCGGAAGGTATGAAAATAAACCAATCCCCGCTGTAAGCAGGAAAATCCACATCAATAAAGAGTCTGCCTTTCCCCTCCCGGCACACCTGAAATACAGTATTGACCTCTTCCGTTCCGTCAGATGCGGCGGAAGAACATATTTCACCGGAAATAAATGTATTATTTTCCTTTGAAAGAAAAAGATCTTTTTCCCCCTCCGGAGAAAAATAACTTATCCCGGCATGAATCGCATACTTTTCCATAATCCCGTTCCATCCTTTTTTGATCATTTTTCAATTTATTAAGGATAATATAGCACAAAAGAGGCTTTTTTAAATATTAAGATGAGTATTTCAGAGAAAAAAACTCTTCCCGGCTGCAGGAAAATGAAAAAATCCCGATTTCTGCAGCCCCGAATAGTATGGAAAAAGCGTAATGCCATACTTTGTACGATTCGCCTCCCTTTCAAAATCAAAGTTCATCCAGGTAAAAAATAATACGGGAATACACCAACTTTACAAAATTACGGAACAGCGGGGCATAAAAACATGAAATTAAAGCAAAATAATACAAAAAGACTTTTATATTTTTGAAAGTGTGCTACATTATAGAGGTGTTTAAT
>JAFVRL010000262.1 GCA_017504325.1 Lentisphaeria bacterium
AAAGAAAACGGATTATTATTTCTTTCTGCCGGATCTTGAACCGGGAGTATATCATATAAGAGCTTTCCTTTACCGCAACAGACTTCTTCTGGCGGAAGTGCGTCATGCTTTTGAGATCATTCCGGATGATCCGGAGGAGACGGCACAACAGCGTTCCGGATTGCCGGATTTCTATCCGGATGAATTTCTCTGTGATCATTCCGAACATTTCCATCCCTGGGGAGATACAGTACGGAATGTTTCCCATTATACATCTACGGGGAATATATATACCTGTGCAAAAGATAAACGCTTCCTGAAACTTTTGAAAGTATATCACCGTAAATGGTACAGCCGCTGTCAGCCGCTTTTTGCATCGGAAGAGGATAATGCTTTTGTACGGGAAAATGCGGATGCGATCCAAAGCAGAAATCTTTCAGATTCCGGCAGGTATTATCTGCATCATCCTCCGGCATACGAAAACGGATTTCTCCGGGAGCAGACAAAACTCTTTGCCGGAAAAGAGTTGAGTTTTGATGAGATCTATCCGGAAAAATGGACGCAATGGCTGGATTTCATAGCCCCCCGCTGCCGGGAAAAATTCAAACAAGCCAATACCCACAGACCCGGAGTAAAAGCAGATGAATATTTGGCTTTTGCCACATACGGAGCCATTTACAAAGGAGCAAATTATTCCCGGCTTATGGGAATGGATTTGAGAAACGGCAATTTCGGAGAGATCCTTACCGGCTATGCGGTCGTGGAAGATTATCCATATTCCTCCCGGTATCCGTTAAGCCGCAGTACCTGGCAGATCACCGCATTTTCCATGGAAGCACCGGATGTAAGATTTCTTCCTCAAGTCTGGGGATTGAACGCAGAAACGGCGGATGCCAGAGTTGTTTTCAGTCATCCGCCTTACGGCAGATCCATCACTCCTGCCGGATTTTTCTATACAAGAATCACGGAATTACTGTTTGATACGGCATGGTTTGACGGTCAGAAGTTCCGCTACTGGACAGGAAACGGCCTGCTTCATGCAAGTGAATGGACTGGCGAGATGTTCGATACAGCTCTTGATGCCTTCGCTCTTTACAGAAAAATTCCTCCGGTGCGTCCATTGCGGACTCCGGCTTATGTTTACAGCCGCGCTGCCTGCGATGCCCATGAATATTTCTATGAGAAAAATGAACTTTTTATCCGTGGCGGTTCCATGATCAATACGGCGGAGGAATTCCCTGCCTATGTATATGAGATGGCACGGAAAGACGGACAATCCGGCGGATTCCAGACAAGGATGGAAAACCTGAAGGGGCTGACGGCAAAAGATGTATCACTTCTTGTACTTCCGCCATTGAAAGGTGTGCCGGAAGAGGAACTTGAAGAGATACGCAGATTGCATGACGCAGGGGTGAATATCCTCTCTTCGGAAGATCCGGCATCTCTTGCAGATCTTTTTGATGTGGAGAATGCACAGATACTTCTGAAAAAAGACGGTAAAAAATTCCTTACATTAAAAAAGAATAAAAATGCTTATGCCGCATTTTTCACAGGAGCCCCCTCCATGCAGAAACGGGGCAGAGACCGTACAGGAGGTTCCGGGCAGAAAGCACTGGATGAAGAGGTGAATCAGGCGACCATATCTCTTATGCGTCTGATAGGGGATTATCCTTTGACTGCAACAAACGGCGGTTCTGTGACAGCTTTTACCGCTGAAGATGGAAAAAGCTATGCCTTTATCCGGGAGAATGCCTGGCCCTCCCCCGGACATACGATCAGACCGGATGTATTTTTCAACAATAAACTTTTCGGAAGTTTTGAACTGGCTGAATTTGAGAGCCGGTTTATCAAACTTGATTAAAAAAAGGAAAAACAAATGAAAATCGCATGGTTCAGAAAAAAAATCACTCCTGAAGTAGGAGCATATCTTGCGGGATATGGCTTGAATGACAAATCAGTTGCATTGCTTGATGATCTTTATGCGGCAGGATTATGTGTGGATGACAATGAACGCAAAGTACTTATTATCAGTCTGGATCTTCTCGGACTGGATGAGTGGTTCATCAAAAAATGCAGGGAAAGACTTGCAGCGATCCTTCAGATCCCTGTCGAAGCGGTCATGCTCACCTGTACGCATACACACACCGGTCCGGAGACCCGTACACTGGCGTCGGCACCGCAGCAGCTTCACACAAAATACCTGGATCTGCTTTATGAGATCCTTGCTGAAGGAGCAGAGGAACTTACAGAATTTACAGAATGTGAAGTTTCCTTCTTCTCTGAATATTGTGACGCAAACCGTAACAGAAGATATATTGCCGGCGACAATCACGCCTCCTTTACCCCTCACAGAAGAGAGGTTATATCTGCCTGTGAGAAGTTGTATGCAGATAAAGAACTCGGCGGAGTCGTTTTTGTAAATAAAGAAACACTCCTTCCCTGTTATCTTATCGGCAATTATGCCGCTCATCCTCTTGCAGGGCACTCCCCGGGACTTGGCGGCTTGCGGATCTCTGCGGATTATCCGGGAGCATTCTGCAAGTATGTCACAAGAAATACCGGAGCGGAATGTATGTTTATTTCCGGGGCTGCCGGAGATATGGTCCCCAAAGAATGAGGGAGGAG
>JAFVRL010000263.1 GCA_017504325.1 Lentisphaeria bacterium
AGACTTGATTTTTTCCGGCACTCTGTTATATTTCTGTTAAATCGTTTTAACAACTTCAACAGAAAGGCAGAAAGATGAATCAATATTGGAAAGATGTGATCTGGACTTATGGAAGTCACGAACCCATGTCAATGTATTTGCGCGGCCGCAGATTGTGGACAGCAGGCTTGAAAGGCGGTGCATTGTGGGCAGCCAAATGGCATGAAGAGTATGATTCGGAAGAGAATGTTAAAAAAATGGCATCTCTTGGATTGAATTTTCTTCTTTCCCGTTTTTATAAAGGCATGGGGTGGGAATTTGAAAAAGAAGATTTCAAAAAAGTTCAGAAGTTTGTGGGGTATTGCCGTAAATACAATATCCGTACACTTGGTTATGTGCAGTATGGTTCTCTCTATTTTGAACATTTGAAATATGAGATCCCGAATCTGGAGGATTGGGCGGCAAAACGCTCCGACGGTACCCCCACCCCCTATATCGACGATGACTCCTTCTACTACCGCTGGATGCCCTGTCCCTCCCAGGATAAATATCTGGATTATCTGGAAAAGATCCTTGATATCGGCATGGAGGAAGGGGATTTTGACGGCTTTCTTCTGGACAACTGTCTGGGCTCCGCCTGTTACTGTCCCAGATGCAAAGCAAAATTCCGTGAGTATTTGAAGAAAAACTGCAAGGCGGAAGAGTTCGGACTGCCCGGATTCGACTTTGTGGAACCGCCTACGGAAGAAGCATGTGAAGCTCCGGAATGGGAAGACCCCGTACTTATTGCGTGGAAAAATTTTCAGGCGGAACTTTTCTATAAGGCATTCAAGCGTCTTTATGATCATGTGAAGCAGAAAGCACCTCATCTTCTTTTCACAGCCAATGTTCCTGCCCTCCGGCGCATATCTGCCTTCCGGCATTGGGGTCAGGATTACACACTTCTCAAAGATTGTTTCGACTTTATTATGGATCAGAACGGCAACGAACCCATGTTTCTAGACAATGGCGCAGTCATCAGCCGGGTCCGCTGCACCATGCTGGGGGAAGCTCTGGGCAAAGACCTTTTTGTGAATACCGACGGAGGAGCGGAACCGAATACCACACGCCCGGAAGTCTATGCTGCAAGCATCATGGATGCAAAAGTATTCCAGAGTGTGACCTCTGACCGGATCATTATGACACCGGAACGCAATGGTGTCCCCCGCTGGAAGATCTACCCGGAACGGGAACAGGCATTGCGGCAGTTCCAAAAGGTATCGGCGTCTTTTGACAAAGAATTTTATGCACCCAATTATGCTCCGGTTGCCCTTCTTTATTCCACGATCTCCCAGCATCTTTCCGTGGCGTCCTTCCATGCGCTGCTTTCTGCGGAAGAGACACTTTTACGCAGCCATATCCCTTACCGGCTCATTGTAAGCAGAGGGGAAGGTTTTGAAGTACCGGAAAATTGCAAAGACCTTCTGCTTTTCGGTGCAAAATGTTTAAGCAGCAGGGATCTGGCAAGCGTTCAGAAATTTCTGGACAGAAAAGGCAATGTGATCGCGGATATGATGGCAGGGGACTGCAATGAGGAAAACCGGCAATATGAGACAAATCCCTTTGCAGGAATGCCCCAGGTGAAAAGAGTGAAATGCCTTGAGAGTAATGTGCCGGATCCCGACTGGCGTTTTGAAGTGCTTATGCCCGGAAATCCGGAAGTCATACTGGACAATCTTTCCCCCCTCCCCTTCCGGATCTTTGCTCCGGAAACCGTATTAACAAGGATCAATGAAACGCAGGAAGAGTACATTATTCATTTTATTAATTATACCGCCAAACCCTGCACCGGAACAAAAATCACCTTTTCCGGAACCGCCGCAGAGCATCTGTATGCAGATTTTGAAACGGGAGAATGGCAGACCATCACAGGACAAAAGACGGTTTCCCTGCCGGACTACCTCTCCTGGTGTGTGGTAAAAATAAAAAAATAAGACTGTACGGTGCGGGAGAAATCTGTCCGGGACTTTCTCCCGCAATTTCCGGCAACAGGTTCAAAAAAATTCTTTTTTTTCTGCACTGCAAAGATTTTCCTGTTTGCTTTTCCCCCTTCCGGAGGATATATTTTATCCCCGGAACAGGGTTTATCACATTTTCAATACAGGAGAATACTATGTCAAATACATTGTTACCGGATGTTTTTGCCTTTCCTCCGGCAGTCTATGCTGTGGGAAAGGAATATCAGATCTTTGCCGTTGTAAAAAGTGAACTTCTCATGTGGATACGTGTGGGAGATGAGGAATATTTTGATGACAGCAACGGGATCCTCCGTTCCGGAAGTGATACGCATAAGATCGTCGTTCCCATGGAAGAACTGGACAAAGCCGGAAGTTATACGGTAAAATTCCGCCGGGTGCAGGAACGCCTCCCTTATTTCTCCAAGACCGGGGAAGTGGAAAGTTTCACCGTCCCCTTCCGCAGTGTGCCGGAAGACAATATCCATGTCTATCATCTGGCGGATACCCATAACAAAGTGGATCTTCCGGTAAAAACTGGCTCCTATTTCGGCGACAAACTGGATCTTCTCATCCTTAATGGAGACATTCCCGATCACAGTGGAGAGATCAAAAACTTTATGACCATCCATGAGATCGCCGGTAAAATGACAAATGGAGAGATCCCCACGGTTTATTCCAGAGGCAATCACGATCTGCGGGGCAATCATGCAGAAGACCTTGCCACATATACCCCCAACCGTAACGGACACAGTTTCTATACCTTCCGCGTGGGATCATTGTGGGGGATCCTGATAGATTGCGGAGAGGATAAGGAAGATTCCCATGCGGCATACGGAAACACCATCTGCTGTCACGCCTTCCGGAAAAGAGAAACAAAATATATTGAAGAAGTCATCAGGAACGCTGCAAAAGAATATGAAGAAGAGGGTGTGAAATATAAAGCAGTTATCTCCCACGTTCCCTTCTCCCATGTGCAGAAAGAACCCTTCAATATTGAAAAGGAGTGTTATACAAAATGGTGCGCTCTTTTGAAAGAACATGTGAAACCGGATGTGATGTTGAGCGGTCATCTTCACCGTTCCTTTATTTCCCATTGCGGAAGTGAACACGATCAGCTTGGGCAGCCCTGTCCTCTGGTAGTGGGTTCACGTTGGAACGGCGACAAACCGCAGGAATTTGCCGGAGCAGCCCTTACCTTCACAAAGGAGGGGATCAATGTGAAACTCACCGACCAGGATCATAATGTTTATGAAGAGGAAACATTGAAAAGATAAAAAAACTTCTGCCTCCGGGAAATTAAAGAGGGAAAAAGAAGATTTTTGACTTGAATAAAATGTTTTCTGTGCTATTTTTTCACGCAGAAACCGAAAATTGTTTAAGGAGAAAGGATGAGTATGGCGGAAACAACAGCAAAAAAAGAAAAATTTACTCCGGATGAACTTCTTGTCAGACTCTGTGAAGAGATCGCATACGAAAGAAAAGCGGAAAATATCATCCGCCTTGATTTGAAGGAATATTCAGCGGTCAGCGATTATTTCCTTCTCTGTACAGCTGCAAGCACCCCCCATGTGGGAGCTTTGGCGGAAAGGATCAGAAGAGGCGTTCTTGAAAAGATGGATATCAAACCCTTCCGTATGGACGGAACAGCAGAAAGCTGCTGGATGATCGTGGACTATGGAAATGTGATGATCCATATTATGACAGAAGAAAAACGGCAGGAATACCAGCTGGAAACACTCTGGAACGATGTTCCGGCAGTGGATGCGGTCAAACGCATTGAAGCACAGTTGAGAAAGAAGGCTGCCGAACTGAAAAAAGCAGCCGAAGTGGAAACAAAGAAAACTGCTGAATAAAAAGTAAGGAAAAAGAGGAAGGACTTTCTTTGCTCTTTTTCCTTATTATATTATAAGGTTACTATGTCTCAATCTACAGACAACTGGAGCGAATTTGACTGGGAAAACGCATTTAAAGCGGATGATGCCAGAGTCAATCTTTATATGAGGGAGCTTTTCCGGTATATCGATCTGCCCTCGGAAGATGAACTTATCATGCGCCGTCTCACCAATGACCCGGAATACAGAAAGATCAGTGATCCCGCCCTTACGGAAAAATTGATCCCCTATTTCCGGAAACGCCCTGCCGATAAAGATCCGGAAAACGCGGATCTCGCCTGGCAGAAGAGAGATGGAGCAGCCTCGTTCATGCTGTTTTCCCGGCTTGCCCGTCTCTGGGCGCAGGAATTTGCCCTGGCGAAGGATCTTCCCTCCATGCCGTTTATGCGGATCTCCTGTGCCTACGGTCAGTTGCTTCTGCACAGTTCCGATCTTATGGATCTGCGGGAGAACGATCTTCGTATCTGTTCCCTGAAGGCAGCCATTGCCAAAAGGATGCTTGCCAAAATCAATTTTATCTGCGGGGAACTCAATAAACTTGGAGAAAACCATCCATCCCACCGGGAAAACTGTCTTTACCATTTCCGCAGCCTGATGGAATTGAGAGAGAAGATCATTGCCTTCCTTTTCCGTATCAGGAAAGAATCAGGACAGCAGGAGAAGTAATTTGAATATGCTTGACGATCAGGATACCCTTTTTTCCTCTTTAAGTTCCCGGCCCCTTGCGGATGAATTGCGTCCGGCAACTCTTGATGAGATCGCCGGTCAGGATCATCTGCTGGGTGCGGATGGTCCGCTGCGCCGTATGGTGGACAACCACTGTATATCCAGTTTTATTTTATG
>JAFVRL010000264.1 GCA_017504325.1 Lentisphaeria bacterium
CGCAGGCCGTATTGAACATACCGGTGACTGATGCTTTCGAAGAAGCGGTTAATCTGATAGTCGAACAAGTACATCAGAAGAAAGGCAAGCTGGTGACATCGGGCATGGGAAAGGCCGGTCAGATTGCCATGAACATTGCCACGACTTTCTGTTCGACAGGTATTCCTGCCGTATTCCTGCATCCCAGTGAGGCACAACACGGTGATTTGGGTGTGGTACAGGAAAATGACGTCATGTTACTCATCTCCAATTCGGGAAAAACCAATGAGATTGTAGCATTGACACAGCTGGCACGTATCTTGAACCCGAACCTGAAATATATCGTCATTACCAGTAATCCGGAAAGTCCATTGGCTAAGGAGGCTGACATCTGTTTGGAAACAGGTCATCCTGATGAAGTATGTGTATTGGGAATGACGCCAACTACTTCGACTACGGTTATGACCGTAATTGGTGATATTTTGGTGGTAGAGACCATGAAGAAGACTCGTTTTACCATCGAAGAATATAGTAAGCGTCATCATGGTGGTTATTTGGGTGAACGTTCACGCGAATTGAGTAAATAATTGTCATGAGAAGAGTAATAGGTATTGGGGAAACGATTCTTGACATCTTGTTCAAGAATAATCAACCGACGGTGGCTGTGCCTGGAGGATCGGTCTTCAATGGTTTGGTATCCTTGGGACGAGCCGGGGCTAACGTTACCTTCATCAGTGAAGTGGGAGGTGACCGTGTGGGTGACATTATCTTGAACTTTATGAAGGATAATGGTATCAGTACGGATAGTGTAGTAGTTTATCCGGAAAGCCGGAAGTAACCGCGGCATACGCATGGTTTGACGGACCAATAGAAAAATGTCTCAAACAGGATGGGGAAAAAGTCCGGAAAGGGGAGGTGATCGCTCTTTATGAAACTTCCCGGAGAAAATATCAGTATGCCATAGCTCTTGCCGCATTGCGGGAGGCGGAAACGGAATTGGAGCTGGAACGGCAGAATGCATTTTCCGATGAAAGTAAACTGGGGAAAGTGAAACTTCTGCAGGAACGCTGCAAGATGCTGAAAGTACCTGTGGAAGAGGCGCAATGGTATTTACAGCATACGGAGATCCATGCCCCTGCAAGTGGTATTCTTGCCCTGACGGACAAACGGGCGGAACTGCTTGCCGGAAAGGCGGTAAAAACCGGTGAAAAACTTTTTGAAGTTTTGAGTAATGACGGGTTGATCGCTCTCATCCATGTGAATGAACAGGAATCCTCTCTTTTACAGGGGGATTTTTCTGTAAAACTCTTTTTGCATACCGCTCCCGAAAAAGCGGTTGAAGGAACCGTGGAGGAATGCAGTGCCTATCCCGTTCTTACGGAACAGAATCTTTATTGTTATCCGGTGCGTGTCCGGTTGAAAAAAGATGATACACTTCATTTGAAAGTCGGGATGCGGGGTGTGGCAAAATTATCCGGCAGAAAGCGTTTTCTGGGTTATCTTTTCTTCAAAAATATCATTTTGTATTTCAGGAACCTTTAAGATATGCACTCTTTTCAGGCAATCAATGGCGTTTTACGGCCGGATATTGAGCTTTTGCAGCAGGATCCGCCGCTGCTGTTTGATCCCGGTACGGATGCATATTACAAAGTGTCGGAAAAAAGTTTGAAGATCATCTCTTATATGACGGAAAAGTATTCTTCTGAAGAGTTCTGCCGTCTGCTTGCGGCAAACGGGATCATTACTGATGTTGCGGAAATCAACCGTATAAATTCATTCCTCCGGCAGAATAATCTGCTTATCCCGGAATATGGAGAGATCACTTCCAGACAGAAAATGGCGGCAAAAATCAGGGAACAGAATTTCCTTTTGCGCTTTGCCGGAGCCTATCTTTTTTTCCGTCTTCCTCCCTTGAGACCGGAGAGATTTTTTGAAAAATGCGCATCTTTTGCTGATTTTCTTGTTTCCAAAGGTATGCTCTGCCTTTTTCTGTTTCCGGCACTTGCCGGATACTTTCTTGCCGCCAGGGACCCGGGGCTTGTGAAAAATACTTTTGCAGATACTCTTTCCTGGGCGGGACTGGCAAAATATTTTCTGGCGATCGTTTTACTGAAGATACTCCATGAAGCAGCTCACTGTATTGCAGCAATACATTTCCGTTGCCGTGTCCGGGGGATCGGGTTGGGATTTATGCTTTTTTATCCCCGGCTTTATACAGATACCACTGACAGTTGGCGGCTTCCGCGGAAACAACGGCTTCTTATTGATTCCGCCGGGATCATTCTGGAACTGGTTACGGGAGGGATCGCAGCTTTGTTATGGTACGAACTGCCTCCGGGAAGTTTCCGGTCAACCATGTTTTACATTTTTGCGGTAAGTACATTGTCCACTCTGCTGGTCAATGGAAATCCTCTGATCCGGTACGACGGATACTATATTTTATGTGATCTTTTGAAAATCGACAATCTTATGCAGAGAGCTTCCTCTTTTATCCGTTCATGCTGTCATTATTATTTTTGGGGCGTGGGGGAAAGACCGGATGAAGAGAAGAAAATTTTTATGCTGTTCTTCGGGATCAGTGCTTTTTTATACAGGATATTTCTTTATACTTCCATCATCCTTGTCATTTATTACAATTTTGTGAAGTTTCTTGCGCTTATCATGCTGTTTCTGGAATTTTACTGTATTTTATTCCATCCGCTTTACCGGGAGATCCGTACCGTAGCATCTCTTGCCCGCGCCGGAAAAAAAAGCAGATTAAAATTTCTCCTTGCATTTCTGCTGCCGGTATTGCTGCTTGCCGGTATCCTCTTTCTGCCCTTATCCTGGGGGATCCGGCTTCCCGGAGAGATCGTTCCTTCGGAAAGGATGCCGCTTACCATTCTGGAGGGTGGTTTTTTGCGGGAAAATTTATCTGCTTTGCCCCGGAAAGTCAAAAAAGGAGAGTTGATATTTTCTCTGGAAAGTCCCCAACTGGAACTTGCTGTAAAGAAACTGGAAGCTGCTTCTGCATTTGACGAAACTCTTTATTCATTGCAGAAACTGGATGAAAATCATTTTGCGGCAAGCCGGGTCACTGCAGAAAAGATACGGTCGAACCGGATCGCCGCAAAGGAGTTGTTGCGGCGGAAAGAAAATCTGAAGATCAGTTCCCCACAGGACGGGATCTTTCTTCCGGCATTGCCGGAACTCTCTCCGGGAGCGTATCTTGCTGCCAATACCCATGCCGGAGAGATCGTATCCGGAAAAGCTGTGATTCATGCTTATGCGGGTGAACGGGAGATCGGCAAGATCTTTCCCGGGATGAAAGGCAGGATCTTTTTCAGCGATTCCCTTGCTTCAAGTGAGGTGAAAGTCATTGCCGCAGACTCTGTTGCCTGTGAATTCAGCAAGGGCCCGCTCCTGCAGCCTTTCGGGGGAAATATCCCTGTTTACAACAAAAAGGAAAAAGGGGAGGGGAGTATGGAAAAGGGGACTTTCCTGCCTGTACAGACTTATTACAGGGTCATATTGGAGATCCTTGATCAACCGGAAGAAAAATACCTTTCTGCCAGGACTCTTTCTGTAAAATTACAGCACAGGGAAAAACTTGGCACTTATATCGGCAATCTGATCCTCGGCTTTTTCAGAAAAGAATTCTGAA
>JAFVRL010000265.1 GCA_017504325.1 Lentisphaeria bacterium
GTCAAAATACTTAATTACCAATTTCCATTGGAAACGATGATAAAAAATAACTCGTTGATTCCGTAAAAACTGTAAGGAGTAAGTGTGGAAAGCACAAGCAGACCGGGAAGCAGAACGATCCCCCGCAATAATAAAACAGATATGGCAGGTTTCCGGATGTTCCTGCAACCTGTCTTTTTTTCGCGGGGTCACAGATCAAACAGGGAAGGCTGCCAGGAATCCGGCTCTTCCCCATTGTTTTTCTCCTTTCCGGAAGGATTTTTCCGGCGGGAGGAATTACCTTTGGAATAGGGCCGTGCAGATTCCCGTATCATATTGCTGCCGGTAACAAGGGAAGGTTCACCGGATGTGGAAACAGAATTGTTTTCCAGATTTTCCAGAATATCTTTTGCACGGGAAATGACCTCCGGAGGAAGTCCTGCAAGTTTTGCTACATGGATGCCGTAACTTTTATCCGCACCGCCGGGAACGATCTGACGCAGGAAAATGATCTTTTTCCCCGTATTCCCGGACTGCCACATTATAATTTTTCACACCCCGCCTTGTCATGGCAAGTTCTGTAAGCTCATGGTAATGGGTGGCAAACTGTGTTCGTGCCCGGCAGGAGGGATGATCCACCAGATATTCCGCCACAGCCCAGGCAATGGAAAGACCGTCAAAGGTACTTGTTCCTCTTCCGATCTCATCGAGGATGACGATACTTCTGGATGTGGCATTATTGAGGATATTGGCTGTTTCCACCATCTCCACCATAAAGGTACTCTGCCCCCGGGCAAGGTCATCGGAAGCACCCACTCTTGTAAAGATCCTGTCAGCAACACCGATATGGGCGGAATCCGCAGGGATGTAAGCACCCATTTGTGCCATAATGACCAGTAACGCCGTCTGCCGGATATAGGTGGATTTTCCAGCCATATTGGGACCGGTTATGACCATGAGACGGTTTTCGTCTCCGTCCAGAAGTACATCATTGGGAACAAAGCGTTCTTCTTTCATATTGGCATCCAGAACAGGATGCCGTCCGCCTTTGATATCCAGAAGATCGTCATCAGAGATCCGGGGACGGCAGGAACTGTTTTTGGAAGCATACTCGGCAAGAGCGCAAAGCACATCTATTTCAGCAAGCGCGACAGCACTTTTCTGTATCTCTCCGGTAAAGGAACGGGCAAACTCCTTCAATTCTTCAAAAAGTTTTGCTTCCAGAGCTTTGCTTTTTTCCTCCGCTCCAAGGATCCGGCTTTCCATCTCTTTAAGTTCAGGAGTGATAAAACGCTCATTATTGACAAGAGTCTGTTTCCGGATATAGTCCGGCGGGACAAGATCCAGATTGCTTTTCGTTACCTCGATATAGTAACCGAATACCTTGTTGAAATTTACTTTCAGATTTTTTATCCCTGTGCGTTCCTGCTCCTTTGCCTGAAGGGCCGCTACGATTTTTTTCCCATCGGTCGCGGCGGAACGCAGCTCATCCAGTTCCGCATTGTAGCCGCTGCGGATATATCCGCCATCCCCCAGCAAAGCCGGCGGTTCATCCACAATGGCGGCAGCAAGTCTTGCGGCAAGTTCCGGCAATTCCACAATATTTTCCTTCAATCTGCCGGCAAGAGGCAGATCGGCAAAATCCGAAAGCAGAAGTTTCACCGGCGGCAGCATCTCCAGACTGCCGGAGAGAGAGAGCAGATCCCGGGGATTGGCACTTCCCACATTGAGTCTTGCCACGATCCGTTCCAGATCCCGTACTGCCCCCATTGTTTCCCGCAGTTCCGTCAAAGTAAGAGGATCGTCTTTCAGATGCCCTACGACATCCTGTCTTTCGATGATCCCTTCCACATCCCGCAGTGGTTTCAATATCCAGGAACGCATCATACGGCTGCCCATAGGAGTCCTTGTATGATCAAGCACACTTAAAAGAGTGTTTCCCTTTGCTGCCCCGAACATGGGTTCCACAAGCTCCAGATTCCGCTGACAGATAGGATCAAGGGAAAGGAAACGGTCCGGCACATGCAGATGGATGGAACGGATATGCCCCACATTATGCCGGAGGTTTTCTGACGCGTAATGCAGAACGGCTCCGGCGGCACGCAAAGCAAGAGTCTTGCCCCGCAAACCGAATCCGTCCATAGTGCTTACCCCGAACTGCCGGTGCAGAAGCAGAAGAGTATTTTCTTCCGAGCAGATCCATTCCTCCAGCGGTGTCCACAATATTCTTCCTCCGGAATAGGGGAAGGAACTTTCCTCCTCCCATTTTTTCATAAGGGATTCAGGAAGCAGACACTCTTTGACCTGAAGAGAATACAGCAACGCTTCCAGTTCTGCAATGCTTTCCGCTTCGGATGTACAAAATTCCCCGGTACTGATATCCAGATATGCCACTCCGTAAGAATCTTTCCCGGCAACCAGAGCGGCAAGAAAATTATTTTTCCCCGGCGCAAGCACGGATGAATCCATCACCGTTCCGGGTGTGATGACTCTTGTAATGGAACGCTTTACGATCCCTTTTGCCAATGCCGGATCTTCCAGCTGTTCAGCGATCGCCACCTTCACTCCGGCTTCCAGAAGTTTGGGGAGATAATTGTCTATGGCATGAAAAGGTATTCCGCACATGGGATAACCGGCACGCTTGGTAAGAGCGATTTCCAGAATGGCACTTGCCCTTTTGGCATCTTCGTGGAACATCTCATAAAAATCCCCCAGCCGGAAAAGCAGAATGGCATCTTCCGGTGCTTCTGATTTCACAAGCACATACTGTTTCATCATCGGGGTAAGGGTACTTTGTTCACTCATCTTCTTTCCATTTCTCTTTCCAGTTCCGGCATACCATTCTATTTATATTATAATACTATAATATTTCTTTATCCTTCCGTCAAATCACTTTTGTAAAAAATATACTTTATGTATGTAAAAAACACTACTATTCCGTATTTTTTCAAAAATCTTTCTTGACAACCTGGTTAAACTTGGTTATATTTAAACGAAAAAGGAAAGGAGAAAAATTTGAATATCAAAGGCAAAAATTCTCAATCCTCCCGTATTGCGGATCTTTTACGCAAAGA
>JAFVRL010000266.1 GCA_017504325.1 Lentisphaeria bacterium
ACCATTATGATCATGGGAGATCATTTGTGTCCGAAAGTAAATCTGCCTGATGAGATCGTCAGCAAACAGCAGAATTCCACTGACAGGGAAATCTATACCTGCTTAATCAACCCCGTCATAAAACAAAAACAAAGTTCTGTACGGAAATGCTACGGCATATTCGATCTTGCCCCTACGATTCTGGAAAGTATCGGGGCGACATGGCAATCAAGAAAACTCGGTACAGGCGTATCTCTTTTTGCTGATGAAAAAGGCACTCTGGATATATATTCCACAGAAGAATTCAATAGAAAGGTTTTAGGCTATTCCCCCCGGTATATCAAAATACTTCTTGGCGAATGAATCTCATTTTTCTCCGTACCCATCCGTACCCATCCGTACACCTCCGTACCCATCCGTACACCTCCGTACCCATCCGTAATTCTTACTTCCGCAGTTCACTCATGGGGATGGGACGGTAAGTTTTTTTCATCTCATTTCTCTGACCGGATTCGATATCCAGATATTTCCAGTTGGAAAAGATGAAATCATGGTGGAAAAGATTTTTCACCCAGGGATGCACCAATATAAAGGCAGTGGGACGGCTTTCAAAGATCCAGGGACACTCTTCCATAAGAAAACGGGTCATTTTCTCATACTTTGCCGTTCTCTGCGGAGAATCTTTCATCTCAAGGATCTCCTCATACATGGCGTCAAAGAGTTTGTTTCTGTAAGATGCCCTGTTGCAGCTGCCCGCATTGGAACTGTAAAAAAGCTGGAAGAAATTTTCCGCATCCGGGTAATCCCCCACCCAGGACAGACGGAACAACTGCACCTGATCCTGCCGTAATCTCTGGAAAAATCTGGCACGGTTATTGAATACAGGCGTGATCTCAATGCCGATTTTTTTCATATCGGAAGCAAGCATTTCCGCAGTCTGACGGAAAAAAGTTTCCCCGCCAGCCTGATCGAAAGTAAAGAGAAGATTTTTCCCTGTCGCCGGATCGATCCCGCCCGGGTAGCCTGCTTCTGCAAGCAATTTCTTTGCTTTTTGCAGATCTTTTTCCCCGTAAGAGCCTTTCTCATTTTCCAATGCACCCGCAACTCCGGAGGGAATGGGGGAATATATTTTCATAAGTCTGCCGTTGGAACTTTCTTTACGGAAATCTTTATCAAAGGCAAGGGAAATGGCCTGACGCAATTTTTTATTGTTTGCCAATCTTTGATCGCCGAAATGAAAACCAATGTAAGTCACTTCAAAAAAGGGTGCGGAAAGTAACTTTATCCCCCGTTTATGCAAAGCGGGAATAAGATTGCCGGAAGCATCCGCCACAGCATCAAATTTTTCCCCGTCAAGATTGCAGTAATCCAGTTTTCCCTGTAAAAACATCAGCCAGGCAGCCAGATCCTGACGCACAAAATAACACTCCACTCTGTCAAGGTAAGGCAGAGGAATTTTCTTCTCCCCGTTATAATATTCCTTACGGTAATGCGGATATTTTTCCAGGATCATCCGGTGATCTTTTGTCCATTCTTTCATTACAAAGGCACCGCTGCCCACAGGATGATCGGCAAACTCCTCCTTGTAATACTCCGCACATTTTCCGGACACCACCGAAAAAAAGGGCATGGCAAGCGCATAAATAAACCGGGGATCGGATTTGGTCAAAGTGATTGCAAGAGTATGTTCATCCAGTACCCGCAATCCGGCATACTCTTTTTTATAGGCGGAAAAATCCCCCGGTGGAGTTTTCTCCGCCTCCATTCTGAATTTATCCAATCCAACGATCTTTCCCCGGATCAGAAAATATCCCCCGGACATCAGACGGGGGTCTGCAAGACGCAGAATGGAAAAACGCAAGTCTTCCGCCGTTACTTTCCTTGATTTTTTATCCGGAAAACACTTTTTTTCATGGAAATAAAGATCTTTCCGCAATGTCAGAAGAAGTTTCTTCCCGTCCGCAGAAATTTCCGGCATCTTTTCCAGCATACCGCACTCCAGCTGTACCGGAGTTTTCTTTGTATAAACATATTGCAGCGGAGTATCAAATATTGCACTGACAAGTTTCTGACTGTAACTGTCGCTTGCCAATGCCGGGTCAAGGGAGGTGATCCTTTTACCGATGGAGACATGCAGAACCTTCCGGGCATGCTTCTCCCCCCCGGTATCCTTACCGGAAAAAAGGGTTTTGCCTCCATGAAAAAAAAACAGAATCCCCCCCGCAACTACAGGAAAAATAATAAACAGGGAAAGAAAAACTTTTTTTTTCATGATCCTGTCAGCCTTTCATACTGCTGAACATAAACCGGAAAAGAACATACAGTATAAAAAAGATTCCGGCAGCTCCGGCAATGCTTGCTGCAACAAGCATTGTCACATATCCGGCAGATCTTCTTTTTTTCTTTTCCATTTTCCCTTTCTCTGCCGGGGTATTTCCGGTTCTGTTCTCCGGATCTTCAGCAGCTGCAGCCTTATTTTTTTCCTGCTCCGCTGTAATGGGATAAAATCCGGTATCGTTGGCTGCCGGGGGAAGATTTATCCCCTTTTTCGCAGATACGGCAACGGCATGAAAAAATGCTCCGGACTTATATTTTTTTATGATTTTCGCCAATTCAGCCGCCACAAAAGGATAGGTCGGGCGTTTTTCCGGATCCCGGTGCATCATTTTCATGATCAGAGCATCCACTTCCGAAGGGATCTCCCGGCGGATCGCCGAGGGCAAAGGCGGATCTTTTTCTATACGCACATAAACGAGTTCCTCAATATTTTCGTACCCGTTGAAGGGCGGTACTCCTGTAAGAAGATGGTAGAATGTAGCACCGAGACTGTATATATCCCCGGGGAAAGATTCCACACCATCCCTTGCTTTTTCCGGACTGACATAGAAAGGACTTCCCCATAAATTTTCCGATCCGCCGGAGGAAGCTGCCTGATCGAACCTTCTCTGGGCGATCCCGAAATCCCCGATCTTCACATTGCCTTCCAGATCCAGCATGATATTGGCGGGCTTGATATCGTGATGTATGATCCCGTATTTTTCCGCCCGCTCAAGTCCTTCGGCAATATCCTGCATCCATTGACAGACCTGAAGGATATCCAGAGGCTCTTTTTTCTCTTCCAGCACCTTCTCCAGAGAACCGCCGCCCATAAATTCCATAACGATATACGGTTTTTCCTCTGCCACAGAACAGGTATAGATCGCCACAACTGCCTGATGATTGATCGTTGCCGCAGTACGGGCTTCCTCCAGAAAGAGAGTATGGAAATCTGCATCTGTGTCCCCGGTGACAGACATGATCTTTATTGCCACCTCCCTGTCCAGTGCAAGATCCAAAGCACGGTACACAGTAGCCATCCCCCCTTCCCCAACGATCTCTTCCAGCAGATAGGAATCAAACCAGCGGGGAACAATAAGGGGAGCCTGACAACTGGGACAATTCACCACAGAAAACGCAGGTAAATTTGTAGCATCCAGTTTCTGTTCACAATTATAGCAGAAAATCACCAGCGGAGGGGATTCCCCTCCGTTCACAGCGGAAAGTCCTGTATTGATGTTTTGTCCTTCACTAACCATATTACACTATCTCAAATCCATCTTTTTATCAACCGGATCAGGCGGTATAGAAAGATCCCAGAGGAGTTTCCTGCAACGCCACCTTTAATAATATATCTTCTCTTTTCAATTTCGCCAGTGTTTGAAGTGCAAGATTTTCAACTATTTCACAATTATTGCACTCTGAACTTATATGAGCAAGGATGATATTCCTTGTTTCCCCGGTGATCATCTCTTCCAGTGCGGCACAGGCATCGGCATTGCAGAGATGACCGTGCCGGGAAAGAATACGCCGCTTCAGGGAAAGTGCGCGGGAAGAGTTCCGCAGGATATCCGGATCATGATTGGATTCCAGCATAAGGATGGAACAACCTTTCAAATGCTCTCTTATCAGTGTATTCACATGCCCCAGATCCGTAGCCACCCCGATCTTCTTTTCTCCGTACCGGAAAACAAATCCCACAGTATCCATGGCATCATGGGGCAATGAAAAAGCCCTGACCTCCATTCCACAGACACAGAAAGAATCTCCCGGAGCAAAAAGAATATAATGTTCAGGCAGAAATCCGTTTTTTTCCGCAACATGACAAACAGGCGAGGTCATATATACATCGATCCCGTATTTGTCGGCAAAAACTCTGCACCCCTTTGTATGATCCCCGTGTTCATGGGTGATCAGAAGTGCCCGCACGGAAGAAGGATCAAAAGAACACTTCTCCATCCGTCTTTCCAGTTCCTTTGCACTGAAACCGGCATCCAGAAGGATATTGCCTTCCGGTGAATGTATAATACTGGCATTGCCGGAGCTTCCGCTTCCCAAAACCGTCATACCGAATCCGCTCATACTTTCTCCATACCTCAATCCTGTTTTTCTGACATAAAGCGTCAAAAAACAGCCGCAAAATACTTTCTGGCACAAAAAATGCTTGCAATTTTCTGATTTGATAATTTGCTTTTTTTTCTGTGTCCGGTATATTATAGCGCAGATTTTCTTTTTTGCAATAGAAGTATGGTAACTTTTTCAACTTTTCAATTATAAATATGGCAGAGATCCTTTCACAAAAATATACGGGGAAGTTATCCCCGGAGATCAGTCAAGGTCAGAAGTTGAAACTTTCTGCACATCAGCTTCATTCTGTGCAGATACTGGAAAGCTCCACAATGCTCCGGCAGCATCCGTACTATGTATGGTGGTCATACCGTTACAGCCGGATAATGCAGCTGAGATAAAGTAAAGGGCCTCTTCTCCTTTGATCTCACCAATCACAATATGGTCGATATCCGTCCTAAGACCATTGACAACTAACTCCTTCAGACTGTAGTTAATCTTGTTATCGCCTTTCCGGACAGCAATGTGTTGGAACATCATATCAGGGTGGACGTTACTGAATAACTCTTCGTTTTCCTGCACTACTAAAACCGACTCATCATGGGGAATCTCATCCAATAGAGCATTTAAAAGATGGGTTTTACCGGTTCCGTTCTTACCGCAAATGAT
>JAFVRL010000023.1 GCA_017504325.1 Lentisphaeria bacterium
ACCTGTCTATATAGAATATGCGGATGACTGTAAACTCTTGGTAGGTCTGGATGATCGAGTAATAATTCCAGTCTTTGAAGACCCTCTGACGGGGCTTGTCGTGACCTGATGCTATCCGCCATTCGGCCATTTGATGGCAGTGCATTTCAATGGTGAAGATCCCTCCAGAGTCATGGAGGAGGCAGCAAGTCTTATGGAAAAAGTTTTACCATTCAAGGATGAAGCAACATTATATGAAGAACCGGGAAGCGCACACTTTGAGCGGGTGAAAGGTAAATACCGTTTCATTGCAGTATTCCGGTACGGCAATCTTGCGCCTCTGCGCAGGGCATTGCGTAAAGAGATATTTTCCGGCAGGTACAAGCGCAAAGGCATCGACATATATGTGGATGTGGATGCCATGTCTTTATTGTAAGATGCGAATTCTGATCATCCCGGGATCCATTTAAAACAAAAAAGCCGACCCGGAGACCGGATCGGCATACAGTCGAAAAAAATGACTTATTTCTGACCGACGAGAAGACCATCGCCGTAGATAAGACTTTCAATGGAGATACCCAGTACGGTCATGTAGTACACATTTTTGGAACGGGGACCGGATGTGGGAGTACGGGCGGACTGACAGGC
This sequence comes from Lentisphaeria bacterium, assembly GCA_017504325.1. Taxonomy (GTDB): domain Bacteria; phylum Verrucomicrobiota; class Lentisphaeria; order Victivallales; family UBA1829; genus RGIG5327. The sequence continues at coordinate 628 of JAFVRL010000023.1, forward strand.
ACTGAGAGTGAAGACCATTGCGGCGGCAGCGGCGATAACGAGAAGCTTTTTCATGTTTTTTCTCCTTTTTATTTGTTACCGGAGTCGGTTACCGACCCCTTCTTGTTCTTAAGATACGCGTTTTTTTACAAATTGCAAATAAAAATAACTGAAAATTCTGTTTTTTTTTATAAAAATTCTGTTTTTTTATAATTTTCAGCCTGTTTTTTCGTTTATATCGCAATAATATTAAATTTCACATACATATTTTTTATTCTGCTGACCCCTTTGAAGAAGAGTTCTCCGGCTGTTGGAAAGGAGTTGCCCGATTTAACTTTACCCCGCCAGCGGAAGCAATTTTTTTCAGCGGTAGTCTCCCCTGCCGGGGAAGTGCCGGCAGTTTGTTATACAGATGATGTGGAAATCTTTGAGATCTGAAGTAAAGGATACATACAAAAAAATACCGCTTCCTGCCGTCATTCCGGTCCGGGAGCGGTATTTTTTATATTCCGGATCAATTCCAGGGGTAACGGATCTCTTTCAATGCGCCGCCTTCTTTTGCAGATTCTGCGGCATAGATCCCGGGCAAAGTAAGTTTCAGGGCATCTTTTATACTGATGGGGGATTCTTTATTTCCCTCAATGGCAGTAATAAAATCTTTCAGCATGAGATTATCTGAACCATTGTGACCACATTCCCCCTTTCAGAAAGAGTTTTTCATCAACAATTTTCATGTTGGCGGGTTTGTCTGTTCCTTTGGGGGTGAGTTCAATTTCCAGAGGCTTGTTATTGGTGACATAGTCTCCCAGTTCATGCAGATAGATCTGTAATTTATCATTCTGCAAAATGGCATACCCTTTTTCTGCAAAGATCCTTGTAGTATGCGGCGCTCCTTTATAGGGCAGTCCGAAGGCAGTAAGCACCCGTACCACAAAATTGCTTTTCGTCCGGTACATGGCACACATGGCATTATGGGAACTATTGTTGTTCAACTGATTATAAGTACTCATGCAGCTTACAGAAACAAGTTCCTCATTTTTCAGTTCCAAAACAGGAGCAAGTGAGTGTGTGCAGTAACGGCAGCTCTCGTAAGTGGATCGCCAGGCATCATTACTGCGGGTGAGATCGTGGATATATTCGGATTCCGCATAGGCGATCTTGCCCAGTAAGCCCAGGTCCTGTATTTTTTTTGCCAGAAGAGTTTTGCTCCGGTAATTCGGGGTGGAGCCGCACATATACATGGCACGGGAGGAATTGACCTTTTTCCAAAGCAGATTACCTTCCTCAATGGAATCTGCTGCCGGGATCTCGGCAAGCACATGGATATTTCTTTCCAGTGCTTTCACCACATATTCCGTATGGAGGGCGGGAGGGATTTCTGTAATGACAGCATCCACCTTTTCCGAATCCAGAAGAGCATCGGAAGATTCAAATAAAGCAATATCCGGAAAAAGTTCCGCCGCTTTCTGCAAATGGTTTTTATCCGGATAACTCATTGCGGAAAGTACACACATTTCCGGAAGAAGTTTTGTGATACAACCCATCTGCATACCTCTGGGGCCGCAGCCTAAAATACCGATCTTTAACATGGAAATCTCCTTTTTTTGTTTGATTTCATATTTTCAACACTTGACATAAGAAACATTTTTTCATATATTATACACACTTTCAACAGTATATCAATCAGATTTCTGATCATATAAACAGTTATTTTTTCATAAAAACGGAGATTTTATGGATTATTTCAATGATCTTACCATTCTGGATGTATCCAGATGTGTGACCAAACGCAACGGTTACCCCATGAAAAATCCCAATTATACCATTGGAATCATGCTCAAAGGGCCTGCCATACGGCATTATGAAGGTCATTCCCTTATTCTGGAAACTCCTTTTTTATATTGGAGCAGTCCCCATACTCCTGTTTCCGCATGGCGGACACCGCCCAATACGGAACGGGAAAATCTCTGGATGAATCTTAACAGAAAACGGGCGGAAAGGATGCTGGAAGCTCTGGACAAACTTCCCTATGGAAAGTTCGGCAATCATGTGCTTTATAAAACAGAGAAACTCTGTGAGATCTTTGAACGGCTCCGGATATGTTTTTTAAGAAAACTTCCTGCGGAAAAATATCATCTGCCATTGCTGGTGGAAGAGTTTATGGCTGCCATCGGCGAATCGGTCATTGATGGCAGACGCGGGGAAAAAATAAACGGTCATGTGGAAAAAATCGCGTTGAAAATGTATGAGACCCCGGAGAAAGATTTTGATATGGAAATGATCGCAGAAGAAGCGGGAGTAAGCAAAGAATATTTCCGACACTGTTTCCGGGAGCAGATGGGGATCTCTTTTCACCGGTATCTTCTTTCCCAGAGATATGCTCTTGCCGTAAAGTTATTGCAGGAATCTTCTTTAAGCGTGGGGGAGATCTCGGAAAGATGCGGTTTTGCCGCCCAGAGGGAATTTACTCTTTTCTTCAAAAAGCGTTCCGGATATTCTCCCGCAAAATTCCGGAAATATTCCATGTAAAACCGTTTTTATGAAAAAATAATTGATTTTATGAAATATTTATCCCTTGTAAAATAACCGTTTTTGACTTATAATAAGGTTGCGGAAAAAAGTATCTGCAAAAAAAATAAGGAGAGAAAAAATGTCAAACGACAGATGGATTTATTATGATTTTTCCACAGAAACTGAATTGAAAGAGTGGCAGAATATTGTCAGAAAAGAAAATTCTTTTTCCTTTGATGTATCCTTTGACTGTAAAGAGGATGGAGAATATATCCTTATTATGACCCAAACCAATTCCCTTATAGATGAAAGGGAACCCAACCTTACTTCCGTATGTATTCAGGGTAAAACTTATAACTGTCCCTCTGATACCGTGCCTTATTTCACCGGGATGAACGGTAACAGAAACGGTATATTCCTTACTTTGAAAAAAGGAAAATATCTTATCCATGCAGAAGGAAAAAATCTTGCAGAAAAACTGGAAAATTTTGTTAAGCTCTCCCTGATAAAAAGTCCCTTTTCCAAAGTGGAAAAAGTAACTGCTTCTCCCGCGTATTATACAATGGATATGCCGGAAAAATATAAAGAAACAGAAAAAAGTATTGATCTGTCTTCCTTTGCTCCCGGGATCGGCTGTACGGAGATCCCCGGAAGATTCGGTTTTGTCAAAGGCGATGGCGTACTGGATTTTTCCATGCTTACTCTGGGTACTGTTACAAAAATGTATATGACAGGACACCCCGGATATAAAAAACCTTTCTACTGGCATTACTCTGTATTCCCGGAAGGGGAAAATTCCTATCATGGTACTGTGCCTCCTGCAAGAACGGGTATAAAAGAGGATGAAGTAAAGATCAATCACCTTTGCAGTACATGGAAAAGTGCTTTTAACGGGAAAAATTTTTCCTGTACCTACTCTCTGGCGACTCCTGCTCTTCTTACAGAATATGACGGAAAGGAAATGTGTTTATCCGATCTGGAATATGCGGGAAACTATCAGTATGCTCTTGTCAGCCGCAAAGGCGGGAAAATTGAAGTTGTTCCTTTAAGGGATCTTTCTCTTGAGGATATGGCGGAAAATTATATCCTTCTCTTTTCTGCAACAGAATTTCCCGATCTTCCGCTGCTTCTGGTCTTTCAGAAAAAGCCGGGAAAGTTTACGGTAAAGTATGATGAAAAGACCAACCGTTTGAGCCGTATCCTTATTGAAAACTGTCCTTTGCTTTTTACTGCCACCCCCTACGGGATCGAATCTTTTGACCCCATTGCCCCGGATGATGAAACATTTATCCGTAAAAGTGTGGCTCTTTGCCGTTTCTGGAGCAGGGCATTTCTTGCCTATCCGGTAAAGATGGAAGAATATTACAAGCATGATGAGGAAAATAAAAAGACAACGATCGTACAGAAATTTTCCTACCGTTATATCAAAGACGACTGGGGAACGGATCCTCTGGAACTTGCCCCCATTCCTCCGGCAGCCCAGCTTTCCGGACTTATGGAAACGGAAGAAAATACCGATTTTAATTTCCCCGCTCAAATGGGACCCCTGAAGGGCAGGATCGGTACATACAGTTGTTATACTCTCCCCTGGATGCCCTGTTCCAGAAAATTCCCGCTGAAAAATGCCCACTCAAAATTGCCGGAACTTTTGAAAGACGGCTACGATGAATATTTTGATTTTGTAAGTTCCTTCCCGCCGCCCGCCCAGTCTTATCCCTATGCAGGGGCATTTCTGGAACCATACGCTTTTGCTTCTGCTCTTACCAATTTCCTTTCAAAAGAAGATCAGAAAAAGTTGCGGGATAATCTTTTCCGGGCATTGACCTTTATCTGTGATGAAGAGGCGACAGGAGATTACAAGACCATCAATTTCGGGGAGATCATGGCTGCTTCTCCGGAAAATGAGGAGCTTCTTGCCATTTATGATGATCCGGCATTGCGGCGTCTTGCATTGAAATTGTGGAATACAAGGAAAGAACCCTTTACCGGCAGGGAATATACCATCTGTTATCTGAATTTGTGCTACTTTACCGGAGGGATCCTGAAGACAGGTTCACGGGAGGAGGTCAAAAATCTTGCCATTCCCCTTATTGAAAATGACTGGGGGCTGGGACTTGCTTTCTACTACATCTTCCTGGCAACACTTGCCTGCGGCGATCTTACGCCCGTAAAGAAAAACTTTGCTGTTCTGAAAAGTGCCTTCCATTTCTTTGAGATGTTCCACGACTGGGCTTGCATGGGTTCCGGTTACAGCGAAAACGGGGTGACATGGTGTGAAGGAGCCAATTACGGAGCCTTTACCGCCTTCACCCAGTTGTGTGAACTATTGGACGAAAAGGAAAGTTTGTCCCACGCAAGATATTACAGCAGCAAACAGTTTGCCTTGCGTATGGGGATCTTCCGGGCAAGCCGCTATTACTTCTATAAATATTTCGGTATTCCCCCCTACGACATCTGCCAGTCCTTCCGGGAGGGCAATCAGATCTATGGTCAGTTCCTTGCTGCCCCCAAAGATGTGAAGGAGGATGGGTACAGACCCCATACACTTTACAAAATGAGTACGGAAGGATTGTACGGGGAACTTTTCAGCGGTGCGGGAAAGTTTTTCCCGGAGGATTGGAAAAGAGTGCGTACATTAGTGGGAAAAGATCTGCATGAACTACAAGAGGGAACAAAGGCCTCCTGGGGAATTCTGGAACCTGCCGCAGTCTATCTTATGATGCTTGCTCTGGATGAGGATGTATCTTCCGAAACTTTTGAAAAGGAACTTGCCTATATCAAAGAAAGAGGCTTCCTTATGCAGAGATGGCGGGGGATCCATATTTTCAGCAGAAGACTGCCGCAGAATGCCTGGGAAACACAGGTACGGGCATGGAATGAGATGAAGAAACACCCAATATGGCTTACCTTGTGGAGAAATGTCCTTATCCATTCCGCGGAATGGACGGGAACGGAAGCAGAGATCACTTTTGAGGTAAACGGGGAAAATGCCTTTATCCGTATGGGGTATAAGAAAAAGCCTCTGAATGTATATCTGGACGGAAAGGAACTTGCCTTTGTCTGTGATGAAAAGGAAAAGACTGTGGAAGTTTCTCTTGAAAAAGGCGGCGTATTGTACTGTAAATACTGATAAAAAGCAGAAAGAATATATTTTTTCATACTACCTTGAATGTACTTATCATATCTGCAGTAAAAAAAACGCATCCGGCATTTTATTACTGAAAAAGTGTTCATAGA
>JAFVRL010000267.1 GCA_017504325.1 Lentisphaeria bacterium
CGGTCGATACGGGCCAGCTTGCCGTAATCTCTGCACTTGTCGATGGAAAAATAGATGCACTTATCCTGCGCCTGATAAGCGAATCCTTTATCCATAAGCACCTGGATCAGTTTGATCATTTCCGGGATATGGTCCGTCGCCGCAGGATAAACTTCTGCCGGTTCGATGCGCAGCGTTTTGATATCCTCAAAAAAAGCCTGTTTGTATTTGGCGGTAAACTCCCGCAGCGGCAACTCCTCTTTGCGGGAATCACGGATCGTCTTGTCATCCACATCGGTAAGGTTCATCACCTGTTTTACCTTGTAGTTGTGAAATTCCAGACTTCTGCGCAAAAGATCTTCAAAAAGGTATGCACGGAAATTCCCGATATGGGCATAATTGTAAACTGTGGGACCGCAGGTATACATACTTGCAAATCCCTCCCGGATGGGTTTGAATTCTTCTTTTGTCCTGCCGAGAGTATTGTAAAACTTCATTTTTTTCTCCTTGCTTTCTTCCGGAAAAACCGGCATTGATTCATTATATACTCAAGTAATAATTTACACCGGAAAAGCATTTTTTCAATCTTCAAGCCCTTTTTCATAGAGATTTTCATCAACTTTTTCTGCAAGAAATCTTTTACATGCCTTGAAAAGGTTTTCCGGAAGGAATATAGTATCAGGCAAATAACACAAACAGGAGAAGATCAGATGCAGAATTATACAAATGAACAAACAGGAAAAGTATATGGTGAACTGAAAGAAAAAAAAGAGGGGTTCTTTGCCAAAATATTCCGCAATCTCTTTACAGGCTGCCTTTCCTGCGGCTGTCTCTTTCTTATTGTATGTCTGCTTTTCATTGCCCTGTTCTTTTATTTCATTTCCGGAGACAGCGGGATCAAAACCGGTAATCCCTTCACCGGTCAGAACAGTGACAGTGATTTTTCTGAAGAATTTGTTACAGGTTCCCCGGATTCCTCTTCCCGGATCGCTGTCATAAAAGTTTACGGCATGATCACAAGAGATGAAAATGCCTCATTCAGCACCTGTGCCGTTTCCGGGAATATCATCAGACAGTTACAGCTGGCTTCCGCCGATGACAGTGTCAAAGCTGTCATTATAGACCTGGATACTCCCGGCGGTGAAGTGACCGCCTCTGATGAGATCTATAAAAAGATCCTTGAAGTACGCAAAAAGAAACCGGTCATCGCCATGATGAATACTCTCTGTGCCAGCGGCGGTTATTATATTGCCGCCGGCTGTTATCCTGTGATTGCAAATAAATATACGCTTACGGGCAGTATCGGTGTGATCATCTCCACATGGAACTACAAGGAGCTTTTCGATAAAATCGGCTTGAAAACAGAAGTCTATACCTCCGGAAAAATGAAAGACATGCTTAACGGGGGCAGAGAACGCACCGCCGAGGAAACTGCTCTTGTCAGAACTCTGGTAATGAATACTTATGACGGCTTTGTTCATGTGGTGGCGTCCTCCCGGAAGATCCCTGCGGACAAGATCAGAAATTCCCCTGTCGGCGACGGCAGGATCTTTGACGGGAAACAGGCATTGGAATTGAAACTTGTGGACACGCTGGGTTATTTTGAAGATGCAGTACAGGCGGCTGTAAAAGAGGCAAAACTGAAAGATTTTCAGGTTTTCCGTTATGAGGACAAATTTGATTTCGGCAGATTTTTCAATACACTTATGGCAAAGAGCCCGGCTGTATTCCTTCCTCTTTCCTCTTCCGGTACTCCCGGGGATGTCCGGATAAGAAAAGGAGTCCTTTATTTCCTTCCTGCCGGTTACTGACGCACGATGACAGACCACCCGGATTTTGACCGTTTTCTTCTTCAGGGAACGATACCTGAAGAAGAAAAACAGGAACGCTATACAGGGGTATTTTCATTTTCATCTTACAAATATTCCCTGTTTCATTTCTGCCGGAAAGCATGGTATTTCCATTATATTCTTGCACAGGGCGGCTGGGATCGTTATGCAGAAGACTCCAGCAGACAGGCATACAAAGAAAAATACCTGCTTTCCTTTTCCGCCTTTCTCTCCGGGATCGTCATTTCTTCCATAAAAGAAAGTCTCCCTGTCATCCGGGAGGAAGAGAAAGAGGAAAAACGCCGGGATGCCCTTCTGGATGCAGTCAGATTCCATGCCTCAAAACATATTTTTTACGCCAACAACTTTCTCCGGGAAGGCGGCATGGAAAATGATCCGAGGAAACTGTCTTTTTCCGATTTGTATTACCGGACAGGAAGATTTGAAAATACAGAAGATCTTATAGAAAACAGTAAAGATGTTCTGCGCGGTTTCTTCCTGGATCTTCCGGAAACGGAATATTTCCGGAGTATTGCCTTTCTCCCGTCTCCGGCATGGCATCTTGCAGGAAAATTTCCCTCTTTTTCTCTGGATGGTCTGCCGATATACCTTGCCCCGTGCCTGTACGCTCTTTCCGGAGGATTTTTTTATCGTTTTCCTGTATATTTTCACGATCATCCACAGAAAGAAGACGGGTTGCTTTCCGCGGACGGACTTTTCGGACTCTATGCGGCAAATCAATATCCCGGTCACAGAGGAAAAATCCATTGTGTGTATTATCAGGAACAGGAAAAGCTCCTGACAGAAAAAAGTTTTCTCCCGTCTCCGGCGGAAAAAGAAAACATTTTTTCCGCAGCAAAGGAGATGATGGAACTTATGCAGGATCCGCAGCCGGAAAATTTTTCATATACGGAAAAAAAGGAAAGATGTTCCTTCTGCCGCTTCCGGGGGATCTGCCATAAACTGCAGAACGGCGGAACGGTCAGAGCTTTTTGAGTTCAATAACCGTTTTACGGAGCGCACCGGCATGCTGACCGACTGCCTTTGCAGCATTTTTTCCGTATTTCTGTCTGAGTTCTGTATCGGAAGCAAGACGCAATAAAGCATCAGCAAGCTCTTCATCCTTCTGTAAAGCAAACACTCCGTCATGGGCTTTCAAAGAATCAAATGCCTGCCGGAAATTGATCATCTCCGGACCGCTGATGATAGCTTTCCCCAAATGGGCAGGTTCGATGATATTCTGTCCTTCCCGGTTTCCGGAGAAGGTCTTTCCCATAAGGACGATATCACAGCTTTTGTAAAATTTCACCAATTCCCCGGTGGTATCAGCAAGAAGGATATCGCATTTTTCTTCCGCCTTTCCCGTGGATCTGCGGAAAGATCTTACAGGTAATGTTTCCAGCATTTTCATAAGTTCCCCTCCCCTTTCTGCATGGCGGGGTACAAGGATGAAACGCAAAGACGGCACTTTTTCCCGTACTTTCATAAAGGCATCCAGCATTACTTTTTCTTCCGGAGTGTGTGTACTTGCCGCAAGCACCCGGATGTTTCCGGCACGGGAGCCGAATTCGGTATCAAGATCAATTTCCGGCAAAGAATCCGCCGGTTTCTGATCGAATTTGATATTCCCGGTCACTGTGATATTGGCGGAGGGAGCGATCGATAAATATCTTTCCTTATCCAGTTCGGTCTGGGCACAAATGACTTTGAAGGCGGAAAGAAGCGGTACAAAGAAAGAGGAACAACGCCTGTATCCCTTTATGGAACGGTCAGAAAGACGGGCATTGACCAGAAATGCACTTGCACCGCTTTTCACGGTTTCCAGAATCATATTGGGCCAGAGTTCTGTTTCAAAAATGATCAGTTTGGCAGGCTGGGCAAGGCGGAGGAACTTTCGTATGAAAGGCAGAAAATCAATGGGGGTAAAGAATACTTCCACTCCTTCAGGAGCTTTGGAAAAAGCGATCTCCTGTCCGGTCGTAGTCGTGGTGGAAAGCAGGATCTTTTCTCCGGGATTTTCCTGCATATAGACTTTAAGGAAGGAAAGAGCCACATTTGTTTCGCCCACACTGACGGCATGGATCCAGGTACAATTCTTCATACTTTCCAGGACTTTTTTTCTCCCGGAAGAGTAAATTGCGAACCGTTCAGCATAGTTTACCTTTTTACCCGGTCTGCGGATAAGTTTCCACAAAATTCCGGGAAGAAAAAATATAAAAACGAAGGGGAAAATTATTTTGTAAAGAAAAATCATTTTTGTACCTGTATATGTTTCATTATCCGGTTATACCATAATATAACCTGCACTCCGGCAATATTCAAGATTCGATTTATGATCATATATTGAATAATTGCAATCTCCACAGAAGAAATGTACCTTTTTTACTGTTGCCGGAATCTTGAAAAAAACATTAGCGGCTGTATATTACAGGGAACATCATATAATAGTGAGGATATATTTATATGGGCAACAGCACCGGAAAACAGACTATATATGGAAAAAGAGCTTCCGTACTGCGGAAATTCTATTTTTCAGATCCTGCAGCGCTGAATTTCTGCAATGTCTGGCACAGGTTGAGAAAAAACGCTTCCCCGGCAGAATTTTTCTGTACGGAACCGGTCAGAATACCCGTAAAGGGCAAAGTAACCTTCCGTACCTTTTTCACTGCAGAAAAAAACGGCATTGCCCTTCTGGGGATCGCCTGCCGGAGAAAATTTACAGTTTTCTGTAACGATGTTTTCTGCTGTTCCACTTTGGATGAAGGTACTCTCTATGACGATTTCGCACCGGAAAACCATCCGTTTCCTGTGCCGGTAAAGAAAGGCGTCAATGTTCTTGAAGTACATCTTTCCCCCGGAACGGAAGAAGCATACTTTTTATGCAGAGTTCTGGAAAAAAATAAATTCAAAGCCCCCTTTCTTCCGGTGGATCCGGTCATCGGTCACCCGGATCATCGCGCACTCAGTATAACAGTACGCACCTTCGGCGGTGTGGGGACAGCTTTGGAATACAGAAAAAAAGGGGCAGCCTTATGGCAGATGCTCTGGGATCATAATAACGGACTTATCTGCCGCAGACCTTTACACAAATTCTTTCTGTATGAACTGGAATCCGGCAGGGAATATGAGTTCAGAGTCGTAATGATCGATCCGGCGGATCCGGATAAAAGAAGCAGAAGCAAAAAATATTCTTTCCATGTTCCGGGAGATGAAAATTGCAGCAGGTTCAGTTTTTTCTTTACCGCCGATACCCAATATCCTTCCGGGATCCAGAAACAGCTCCTCCAAGGAGTTCTTTCTTCCACAGATGCAAAAAGTTGTGATTTTCTGGTCTTCGGCGGGGATATCAATTCCCGTTATTCCACCAGACGCGTGGAGGAGGATCTTATTTCCACAGTTCAGAAAACTGCCGGAAGTGAAAAGCCCCTTGTCATGCTCCGGGGCAACCATGAACTGCGGGGACCGGAGCCGGACAGTTTCCTTGATCAGTGGGGAGATGAAAACAACTTGACCTACCGTCTGTTCCGTTACGGAGATACGGCATTCCTCATGCTGGATGCATGGGAAAACCGCTGTGCGGAACATCCGAAAGGAAGATACTACAGCCGTCACAATCTGGACAGACTTTTTATGGATCAGGAAAAAGAGTTTATCAGAAAAGCTGTCCATTCTGAAAAATGGTATTCCGCCCGGCGCAGGATCGTCCTTGCCCATGGTGCGCCGTATTCACATCATGACAAGGCAGATACCATGTTCCGGTATCTTCAGGAGATGACAGACGCATTTTTCAGCGGTAAAGAACCTTTTTCCAAAGTCGATCTATGGCTGGCAGGTCACACCCACCGTTATACAAGGAGTATTCCCCAAAGCAGACTTCTTACGGCATTCTGCCCTCCCCCGGCACCGCAGAACAACGGTGAAAACTATATTTTTCCGGTTCTGACCGTATGCGGTCCCAATGCAGAAGGAATGCCTCCCCTTTCCGCATTCAGGGTGGATGCTTTTGAAAACGGGGAACTGCAAATTTCCTCCCATCTTCCGGACGGAACGATCTTTGAAAAAATCAGGATCACTGCCAATGATACCATTGAAGAGATCCTCTCTCTGCCCTGTTATGATCCGGAGCCGTAAAACGGCAAACCATCTGTAATGGAAAATTCCTTGCAGAGATAGTTGATTTTCAATAAAAGAGTGCTATTTTATAGGAGTAACAATCTCAATCATACAGGAGAAACAATACCATGAATCCATCCCCGGAAGTAAGCATTATAATCCCCAATTACAAAACTCCGGATCTTACAAAATTGTGTCTGCGTTCTTTGCGTAAATATACGGATTTTTCCCGGGCAAAAGTCATTGCTGTGGATAATGATTCCGGAGACGCCTCTCTGGAATACCTCCGTTCCCTGAAATGGATCACCCTTCTGGAACGGAACCCTGCCGGGGAGACCGGACCCCAGATGCATGCAAAGGCATTGGATTATGCCGTTGCAAAAGTGGATACACCTTTTGTTCTGGTCATCCATACAGATACCATTGTAAAAGATCCCCGTTACCTGGATTTTCTTCTGGAACGGATCAAGGCAGATCCGGAGATCGCCGCTGTAGGCAGCTGGAAACTGGAATATGTGCCGCCTTTAAAAATATTTTTCAAGAAGATCGAAACTTTCTTCCGTAAACTTGCCGGCAGAAAGATCCTTGACCGGTCCCACTATTTCAGAAGCCACTGTGCCTTGTATAAAACAGATCTTCTGAAAGAGACAAAAGGCTTTGCCGACGGGGACAGTGCCGGGATCAGTGTATTTAATATGTTGCGGGAAAAAGGTTACAAACTGCCATTCATCCAATCGGAGGATCTTTGCAGATATATGACACACCTGAATCATGCTACCATGATCCTCAATCCGGTTTCCGGCAGCAGTAAAACCTCCAAACCCTCTTCCCGCAGAAACCTTGACCGGAAAATCCGCGATCTGCATGTGGAAGAACTGCTGCAAAATGAAAGTCTGGATAAATAACCATCCCCACCAACAGATAAGGAGACGGGATTATGATAAGACCATTCAGAAAAGAAGATCTGGAAACGATTTGCGCTATTGCAAAAAGAGCTTACGACGGGATCTTCAGCGGTTTTGAAGAACAGATCGGCAAAAAGGCATTGGATGCCTGGATCCCGGATGCCAAAAACAGTAAAACAGCACAGTTGACACTCATGGCGGAAAAAAATCCCCAGTGGCTGTATATCTGTGAAAGAAACGGCAGGATCGTGGGATTTATCATGTTCCATCTGGATTATGAAAGAAAGCTGGGGTCCATCGGCAATAATGCCTCCGATCCCCTTGCGGGGGAAAAAGGGGTGGGCCATGAGATGTATGAATTTGCTCTGGACTATTTCCGGAAAGAAGGGATGAAAGTAGCCATGGTGCATACAGGATTGGACGAAGCACACTCCCGGGCAAGAAAGGCTTATGAAAGAATGGGATTTGATAAAACCGTTCCGGAAGTATTGTACTTCAAAGAACTGGAATAAAAACGCTATTTCCGGAGAAGCCCTCCCCGCGGCAGAAGCGGCGGATCGTATAAAAGTGGCAAAAA
>JAFVRL010000268.1 GCA_017504325.1 Lentisphaeria bacterium
AGAGTTTTGCCAGCTTTTTCAGTGATTTTTTTTCTGTGCCAGCATAATAAAGGAGACAGCCGGCTGTGGCATGGCTCATCACTTTCACTCCGGTATAATAGGCAAGTCCGTTCTGATTGCGTACCACATCAAACAATCTTGAAGACATGCTTCCCGTGGCTTCTTTCAGGATCTCCAGCGCATAACGGTCTTTGTGGCATACGGTACAACCGGGGAAGCCGGTGAGAAAGACCGCCTGATTTTTATCCAGTTCAAGAGAGATATTTCTTACACCTTTCTTATATACTTTTTCCGGGATCACCGGAAGAGAGCCGGAAGGAGTTTTCAATGTTCCCAGTAATTTTTCCGCACAGGCTTTTGCCTCTTTTTCTGTCAGCGCACCGGATAAGCCCAGTACTGCTTTTTCCGGGGAGAGACATACATTTTCAAAGACCTCTTTCAAATCCTCTGCCGTAAGAAGCTGCATACTTTTCAAATGATCGTTCCGGGAAGGACAATGCGGTTCTCCAGCCATCTCTGAAAAGAAAGTCTCAAAAGACACAAATTCCGGATTGGCAAGATTGCTTTTATACTCTTCCACAAGGGAGAGCCGTTCCCGTTCCAGTTTCTTTTTGTCGTAAAGAGGTTCATGGAGCAGGGAATGGAGAATATCAGAAGCAACATCCCATTTTTCCCGTAGTGTGAACAGCGAGATCTTCAGTGTTGCATTTCCAGCACGCAGATCAAGGGAAATGGCATTGTCGCTTAAAAGTCCGCAGATATCCTCTTCCGTATATTTTTCTGTCCCGGTGGGCAGAAGATCCGCCAGAAGATGTCCTGCTGCACTTCTGCCTTTTCCGCAGTAGATCCCGCAGGGCAGAAGCAGACTCAGACAGATAAATGCTGTATCCGGGTCTTCCATGAAAATGACTTTATAACCATTTTTTGTCCGGAAAGATACCGGGGGTGCAACGGCGGTATTTTCCCTTCCGGTAAAGTATTTTTTTCTCTTCAGTTTTTCTGCAGGGACAAGCTGGACTTCCGATGCATTTTCTTTCCGGAAATATTTTTCCCCGGCAGTCCGGATCTCCTCCACTGTAAGGGAGGCAAATTTTTCCGCAAAGGCATCCACACTTTCCACTCCGCCTGTATAAAGGATCGCACCTCCCGCAACCGCCGCAATGTTTTCTGCGGTAAGGAAGGTACGGCAATGCTGTGCCTTCATTCTGGTCACTGCCCCTTCCAGTTCTTTACTGCCGGGGCCTTCTGCAATAAACTTTTCCGTTACATTAAAAAGTTCACGGGAGAGAGAATCTTTTTTTCCGTATTCGCAAGTGGCAAAGATGGAGGCATTGGCAAAAGAGGCATTTCTGTCTATACTGCCGCAGACATCAAAGGCAAGTTCCTTTTCCATGACAAGAGTTCTGTCCAGCCGGGAGTTGTCACTTTGCACAAGAAGATTGAAAAATCCTCTTGATGCGGCGTGATCTGCCGCATTGGCATCCGGGATGTGCCAGCCGATCCCCAGACGGGTCTGCGGGTCATTGAAGGGATAGCTTTTTCTGTTGTATGTTCCGGTGCAGGGATGGGGCGGCAGGAAAGGTTCCCGCAGATCCCCCATTGCCCAGGAGGAACATTTGTCCTGTATGAGTTTTTCCACTTCAGAAACATCCACATCCCCCACGATCACATAAAAGGAACGGTGGGGGGAATATCTTTTCTGATAGTATGCATACATCATATCCCTGGTCACGCTTCTGATCTTTTCCTGATACCCGATAATGGGGATGCCTGCCGGATGAAGAGTAAAGAGAGACCCGGCAAGAAGATCATCCAGTTTGCTTTCCGGGGAATCTTCATACATGGCACTTTCCCGCAGAATAACTCCTTTTTCCGAGTCGAATTTTTCTGCAGGAAAGAGAGGATTGCGCAACATATCATCCAGAATATCCAATCCTTCCGCAATGTACTTTGAGGGAAGGAAAGTGATATAGGAGGTGTAGTCTTTACTGGTACAGGCGTTGAAATACCCGCCGAGAGAGGTTACTTTATCGGATGCGGAATTTCCCGGATAACGGCTGCTGCCCATAAAGAGCATGTGTTCCAGAAAATGGGAAAGACCGCAGCCGAGAAACTCATCTTCATGGATGCTGCCTGTCCGTACATACGCCTGAACAGAGACCACCGGAGCTGCTTTTTTGGGAATGATATATGCTTCCAGTCCGTTGGGAAGACGCACGCAGCAGGTAATATCCCCCAGAGAAGGGATGACGTTTTTTTTCATGGAAAAGGGGACCTTTATTTGGGATCAAGCTCTGCCGCGCGGATGATGATGACCGGTTCAACAGGTACATCGTCATGCATTCCGCAAGAGGTGGTGGGACATTTTTCGATTTTATCCACGATGTCCATTCCTTCTGTGACCTTGCCGAATACACAATATCCGAATCCGGCGGGTGTGTCGGAGGTATGGTCGAGGAAATCATTGTCCACGGTATTGATGAAGAACTGGCATGTTGCACTGTCCACGATGGAGGTACGCGCCATGGCGATCGTTCCCCGTTTATTGGACAGACCGTTGCCTGCTTCATTTTTAATGGGAGCATTGGTGGGTTTCTGGGTCATATCGGGAGTGAAACCGCCGCCCTGGATCATAAAAGAGGGGATCACCCGGTGGAAGATGGTATTGACAAAGTGACCGCTTTTCACATATTCCAGAAAGTTGGCAGTAGTGATGGGGGCTTTTACATCATCCAGTTCCAGTGTGATCGTGCCCATAACGGTTTCAAGCTGTACTTTTTTCATCTTTTTATCCTTTCAGTTTTTTCTTGATGAAGACCCCCGTTTTTCCTCCCGGACAGGGGAAAATCATGGAAATAAAATTATTTCCTTAAACTTTACGGCGAAAACGCTTGTTTTTCAAGCAGAGAAGTTGTATAATTATAGGAAAAAAAGCAAAAAACCCCTTTTTTTACATCAAAGGGAGCAAAAAGGAAAAATTTTTTCATGGGGAAAAATACATATTTGAATGTTGCAGTAACGGTTCTGGGACTTCTGTTCCTTGTTGTGGTCGTCATCCTTGTCAATGCACTGGATTCATTGCGTTTCGCTGTGGAGGATCTGAAGAAAATCAAAGAACAGCCGGTCCGGGAGGTGACTGTCATCCGGAACGGGGGACTGACTGAAGAAACCTTTTCTTCCGCCACTCTTCCGGAGAGACCGGAAGCAGCCAACAGAAAATATTTTGATCCCGCTTCTGTTTCCGGCGGCAGACTGCTTACTGCTTTCGGTGCGGATGTGGGAAATATGAATATGCTTATCAATAACGATTCCTATGTTTCCCGTGTCTGGGCGTATGTGAATGATACTCTTGCTGAACGGGATCTTATGGATGGCGGCGACGGGAAATATCAGCCGAAAATGGCAGTCTCCTGGAAGGTGTCTGAAGATAAACTCCGCTGGCGTATTTCGTTGCGTAAAGGGATCCTGTGGCATGATTTTGTTGACCCTGTCACCGGGAAAAAATGGGAAAAGGTGCCGGTAACTGCCCATGATTTTAAATTTTATGTGGATGTTGTGAAGAATAAAGAGGTGGATGCCGTTCCCCTGCGATCTTATCTCGCGGATCTTGACCGGATCGAGGTCTTTGATGACTTTGAATTTGATGTGGTATGGAGCAAACCCTATTTTCTGTCCGAGGACATCACTCTTTCCCTTTCCCCGCTGCCCCGGCATCTTTATCATGCTGACGGTGGTGTCTTTTCCGGTAAAAAGTTTAATGACGATCACAAACGCAACCGGATGATCGTTGGATGCGGTCCCTACCGTTTTGACCGGTGGGAAAAAGGAAAAAGGATCGTACTGCGGCGTTTTGAAGAGTATTACGGGAAGGATTTGGGGATCATGCCGCCTTTGCAGACCATTGCTTTTGATATCATCCAGCATCCCAATACCCGGCTTCAGGCTCTTCTTGCCGGGGATCTGGATCTGGAGGAGCTGACACCGGATCAATGGATCAACCGGACTTCTTCAAAAGAATTTGCTCCCGGAGGAATGCTGAAAAAAATGCAGAGCCGGTCTTTTGCTTACAACTACATCGGGTTGAATCAGAAAAATCCTCTTTTCAAGGACAAAAAGGTGCGTCAGGCATTAAGTTATCTTGTCAACCGGGAAAAACTGCTCAAAGACATCTATTTTGATCTTGCCGACATTGTGACAGGTCCCTTTGCTCCCGGGACATCCGCCTGTGATCCCGCTATCAAACCTTATCCTTTCGATATTGCCAAAGCTGCCGCAATGCTGGATGAACTGGGCTGGAAAGATTCTGACGGAGACGGTATCCGGGATAAACAGGGGAAAAAACTTTCCTTTACTGTAGTCTTTCCCGGCAGTTCCACCCTCTACCGGAAAATGCTGCCTGTCATCAGGGAGGATATGGCAAAAGCCGGGGTGCGTATGGAACTTTTGGGGATCGAATGGAGCGTGCTTGTAAAAAGGCTGGAAAACAAGGAATTTGATGCCTGTGCGCTGGGATGGACCGGGACACTGAAACCGGATCCTTTCCAATTGTGGCACTCCTCCCTTGCTCATATCCCCGCATCCAGTAATCATTGTGCTTACAGCAATCCGGCGGCCGACAGACTCATAGAACAGATCCGGCTTACCTTTGACGGCAGGGAACGCACCCGTCTTTACCATGAATTCCACCGTACGATCTATTCCGATGCCCCGTATATTTTCCTTTTTGCGCCCAGAAAACTTATGGCGATCCATTCCCGTTACCGCAATGTGAGGATTTTCCGGGATTCTCTGGCAAAGGAACTTTTATGGGTCCCGGCTTCCCGGCAGAAAAATGTACCGTGATAAAAGAAAGGCTTGTTATGCAGAACTTTTTGTCTTCTCTGAAAGAAACTTTTTCCGGCAATTTTCTCTACCGGAAAAGATTTCTTTTCTTTCTTGTGATCGCCTGCGGGATGCTTTTTGCGGCTCTGCCTTATCTTTTCCGGGCATTATGGTTTGATGAAGTGCTGACCATGGAGGTGTTTGTTCATCCCATTCCCCTTTCCCGTATCTACTGGGCATACAATATCCCCAATAATCACATCATTTATACCCTTGTCCAGAAACTGTGGATCATGCTGCTTGAAGCTGACGGCCCCCGTCCCTATTTCTTTTACCGGTTTGTTTCCCTTTTTGCAGCTGTTCCGGCAGTGTATCTTGTTACGGTATATTTTCTCCGTAAGGCGTCTTTTGCCGGACTTCTGGTGGCGGCGGCATTGTGTCTCAATACCACCTTCATCCTTTTTGCCACAAGTATCCGGGGATATATGTTTTCCTTTCTTTTCTGTACTGCCGCCTTCATTTCCATGGAAAAACTTTTGAAAAGACCTTCTTTTCTTACCGGAGCATCCTATTTTTTCTGGTGTATCCTTTCTGTGGGTACGATTCCTGCCAATCTTGCCTCTCTGGGGGCAGGGGTGGGATTTTTTCTGCCTGCCCTCTTTTTCAGGAAAAAACGGAGGATGAAGACTTTGCTTTTTCTTGCCGTTACCCCTTTTATTGCGTTGTTTCTTTTTTATTTCCCCATCGCCCGGAAATTTTTTGCCAATATGGATCGCGGGGAAGGATGGACAAGTCCGGCTGCCGCTGCGCACAATCTTTATTTTGCCTTTTTTGTGATTTTTGCAGCGGTGATCCCTTTTGCTGTACTGGGGGCGATCAAAATAGCAGAAAAATATCCCCGGCTGCGGTGGAATGTCGTGATCGCGTTTTTGATCTTTCTGGTTCCCACACCGGCATTTTTTGTGTTTAAAAATGCTGCATTCCCCCGGGTGTTTTTTCCACTTTTCCCCGTTTGGGCAATGGTGACAGCTTACGGGTTTGCCATGTATGTGAAAAATGAGAAAAGACTTTTTCCGAAACTGTTACCTTTTGTCCTTCAGCTTCTTGTTACTGTATTGCTTCTGTTCCATGCGCCAACTGTCAGTGATTTTCTGTTTATCAGCGGCAGAGATGATGATCTTACCATGCCTTATCACTTGCGGCATACTTTCACACCGCCGCTTATCCTTCAGGAGATCGGCAGGCGTCTTCAGGAAGGGGAAAAACTTTATGTTTATTCCACCTTCCATTCTGATGCTCCCGCCAATGCTTTCCAGGTAATGGTCATGGGCTTGCCGCCGGATGTGGTGAGGACGGATGTTTTCGGCGGTTTCTGGGAAAAAGAACTTCTTGACCGTCACAAAGAGGGATACCATATTTATTTCATTACCGGAAATGAATTGGATCTGCAATACAATATCCGCAGATTCGGGCTTCACGGCAGTGAACCGGTACTGATCCATCAGTACCAGAGATTGGACAGGATCTATTAATTAAAGGAGAAGAATATGAATGTCAGCGGAAATATCGTCACACCGGAAAAAAGTTTTTACGGTACTCTGAAGTATGAGGGACACAAAATAACACAAATTACAGAAAAAGATTCTTTCCGGGAAGGGGTGGATCTTATCCTTGCCGGTTTTATAGATACGCATTTTCACGGAATGGGCCCCTTTGATGCAGAAGAGGTGGACAGTCTTGACGGCATAAGAAAATATGCTGTGGAAAAAGGGATCACCACCATTGCCCCCACCTGTTCTGCGCTGCCCGGAGAAACTACTGTTGCCTTTTTGCAGAAGGTGGCAGATATTATCAAAAGCGGACAGGAGGATGGTGGAGCTGTGATTGCCGGAGCCCATCTGGAAGGTCCCTGGCTTTCATATCGTTTCCGGGGAGGGATGCGGGAAGATATGCTGCGGAATCCGGTTCTGGAGGAGGCAGAGAAATTTTTGAAAGCGGCGGATGGTACATTGAAGATCGTTACTCTTGCTCCGGAACTTCCCGGAGGAAAAGAGATGATCCGTTTCCTGAAAAAACATGATGTGACCGTTTCTCTGGGGCATTCGGAATGTCCTCCGGCAGTATTTCCGGAAATGGTGGATGCCGGGATTTCCCAGATCTGCCATATCTTTGATGCTTATGATGTGCCGGAGTGCCGCGGTGGGGTGAGACTGCCTGCTGTAACAGATATGGCTCTTATTGATGACCGGGTAATGATCGAAATGATCCTTGATGGTCTGCATGTGCCGGAAGAACTCATCCGTCTTGTTCATAAAGCCGCCGGTGCGGAAAGGATCATCGGAATAACAGATGCTTTGCAGGGGGCGGGATTGCCTGAAGGCAGATTCCTGTGTGAAGGAAGATGGTATGTCATTAAAGACGGGGATGTGGGCAGATTGGAAGATACCGGAGGAATTGTCGGTTCCTCCCTGACCATGAACCGGGCATTTTACAATCTTACAAAAAGATTTTCTTTTACAAGAGAGGAAAGTACACGCATTCTTTCTGTAAATCCGGCAAAGGCTCTGGATCTGGAAAAGTGTACCGGCAGACTTGCAGAGGGACTGGATGCGGATATTGCCATTCTTGCTCCGGATTGTCTTACTGTGAAAAAGACGGTACTCAAAGGAAAAACAGTATATGAAAACAGGGATGAGTATGACGGAAAAGGTGAATGAACAACAAAAGGCAGACACGGAGTTTCTGCAGAAAGTCTTTCCATTCAAACGCAATTATATGCGTGTGGATTCCTGGCATCTGCACTATGTGGACGAAGGGGAAGGGGAAACGGTCATGCTGTTTCACGCCTGCCCTCAATGGAGTTTTTCCTACCGGAAACTTATTGCTTCGCTCTCCCGGAAATACCGTGTGATCGTTCCTGATCTTCTGGGATTCGGTCTTTCCGATAAACCGGAGGATTTCGATTATATGCTTAACAGTTACATCTTTCTCCTGGAAGAATTTATCCAGAATCTTTCTCTTTCCCGTATCAATATCGTCGGTCACGGATGGGGAGGGACGATCGCCATGGGGTTTGCTGTACAGCATCCCAATATGATCTCTTCTGTGGTGATGATGAACTGTATCGCCTTTTCCCACTACACGATCCCCTGGCGTCTTGCCATGTGCCGTCTGCCTCTGGTGGGACCCTGGCTGACTGTATATTGCAGAGCGATGGAGTCCGGCGGGAGAAAATTGTCTCCGGATGTACGGAAAGCCTATGATCTGCCTCTGGAGGGTAAAGAGGGAAAATATCCTTTACTGCGTTTTGTGGAAAACATCCCTTCTGTGCCGGAAGCGGAAACCGAACAGGCGATCCTTGCCATTGAAACGGGTTTGTGGATGTTCCGGACAAAACCGGTCAGGATCATCTGGGCGATGAAAGACTGGCTGTATAATAAAAATGCATTGCGGCTGTGGCATAAAAATATCCCTAATGCGGAGATCCATACCATAGCCAATGCCGGCAGATATATACAGGAGGAAGCTCCGGAAGAACTGGAAGAACTCATTACGGAGTTTCTGGAAAAAAATGCAATGCTTCAAACCAATGCCATGCCGGTGCAGACCATCAACAAATAAGCAGGAAACAAGGATGAAAAATCATAAAGGAATACAGCTGGAATTGAATTTCAACGGTGTGGAAGGCAACCGTTTCAAAGAACACCTGGACAATGGAAATTTTACGGTTCTCATTGAAATGCACTCTCCTCCGGGAAATACGAAAATGGCGGATGCTTATGAACTTGGTGCGGAAATGGAATATACGGTTTGTGCCAGAACAAAAGTATTTTCCGCTCTTGCCTTTACCGACAGATGGAGTTATCAGGATGCCATGGATAATATCGAGTATGCCTCCACCATCTGTCAGCAGGAACGGGACAGACATGTACTTTTTCTTTCCGGAAGGATGAGCCGTCCTGAAAAAATGCTTGATGCTGCCGGACACGCAAAAAATGAAGGTTTCCGGAATGTTATACCGGTTTCCGGAAGATGCAGGAAAGAGGATACATTGCGTTCCATGAATTCCGGAAAGATTTTTTTTACAGAAAGTGTCCTTGCTTTGCGTTCATTGAAGGATAATTTCGGAGATTTTCTTCATCTGGGAACTGTGGTCAATCCGTATCAATATACGGTATGTTCCTCTATGGCACAGACCTGCAAATTTATGAAGAAAGTCTCTGCGGGAGCTTCTTTTGCCATCAGTAATTACGGCTGGGATCTGAAAAAGCTTCAGGAGATGCGCTGTTCTCTTTTCCGCCGGGGACTTACCATGCCGCTTCTCGGCGGATTTATGATGCTTACTCCGGATTATGCGGAAGAGATCTGTGCCGGAAAAGTTCCCGGTGTGAGATTGTCCCCGGATCTTCAAGTAATGCTCCGGCGGGAAGCAATGCACTCCACTGCCCAGTTTGAAGCTGCGCAGCTGCGGAGACTTCAGATCCATGCTGCCGGTGCAAAATTTTTAGGTTGCAGCGGACTTGTCCTTTCCCATGTGGAAAAGCCTGCACAGGCGGAGATCCTGTTGCGCCGGATCGAGGAGGCATTGGAGGAATTTTCCAGTTTTCAGGAGTATCTGGAAGCGTATAATGAGTATTACGGCAGATTGAATATGGCTCCTTACCCCTATCAGTTTTACGCCTTTGAAGACCTGTTGAAAAAAGTCTATACTGCGGAACTGCCGGAAATAGCCAATGTGGAATTTCCGGAAGAGAGTATATGGGCAAAAGTGCGTACCGGTTTACTGGAAAGACTTTGTGCCAATGCCCATACTTTACCGTCTACGGAACGGGGATTGACTAAAAAATTCCTTGCTTCCTGCCGTTCCTGTCCCTCCTGCCGGCTTCCCCTTACCGCTTTTGTGTGTCCGGAACGCTGTCCCCGGAAAATGGCAAATGGTCCCTGCGGAAGTGTTCAGGTGGATGGATCCTGTATCCACACGGAAAAAGAGTGTATTTTTGCTGAACAGATCCGGTATGCGGCATCTAAAAATGATTTTGCCTGTCTGGAAGAGATCATTGCTCCCCAGGTGGGGCAGGATTGAGCTGTTTTCTGAATAGAAAAGCATTATAAAGAAAAAGGGGGTGTTGCAAAACCTCATAAAAGGTTGCAAATCCCCTGTTTTTTTGTATAAATTTTTATTTACTGTCGAAAAAATCAGCAATCTTGAATTTATACAACAATAGTAAAAATTATTGCAGGTAAAATATTGTATCTCTTTTATATAAAATAAATTGGAATTGCTTTTATTACTTGTAATAAAAGCAATTCCGGTGAAAGTTTTTGGAAAATGGGGTGTGGGGAAGAGAACCTTTTTTCAAAAAGGTTTCTTC
>JAFVRL010000269.1 GCA_017504325.1 Lentisphaeria bacterium
CCATCGGTGCATTGCGGGCGGGTATCCATAAGATCATTCTTCCGGAAGAGAACAGAAAAGACCTTGAGGATATTCCTGAAGAGATCCTCAACGAGATCGACTTTACCTTTGTTACAGAAATCGGACAGGTACTGGATATTATGTTCGCCGCGCCCGGAACGGATCTTCCCGGAGCAAAAAAGAAAAAAGCCCCTGTACCGAAGGCGGAACCCAAAAATGTTCCTGTAAAAAAAACAGTAAAGAAAGCAGGCGGCAAAACAGCAGAAAAAAAAGTGGAAAAGAGTAAAAAAACAAAAACTGCTGAAGATAAAAAAACGGTAAAGAAGAGTTCTAAAGAAAAAGGAACAAAGAAAAAATGAGTATTTCATCTTCTGTGCGTATTTTTTTCCTGTTTTTGTTTCTTTTTGTCTCTTCCGGTCATTCAGCGGGCATCAGCAGAAGAAAAACAGGTCATTTCCGGAGAGAAACTTCCTCCGGAGGATTTTCTTGCCATAGTCAGGAATCCTCCCGGCAGGCGTTCCTGGGCATCACTGGAAGGAAATGTCACCCACAGACGGGAAGGCGCAAGAACAATAAAAGCCCCTTTGCGTCTGGGGCTTCTTTTTACACCCGAACAGACGATCGCCCAGTTGGATTTCAATAACGGGGAGATCTACAACATCGGTCAGATGCTGGGGAAAAATGCAAAAACGGTTTTGACAAAAAAATTCCCGGATACTTTCAAGACACAGCTGCCGTTGTACGGGATCGAGCCGCAGGATCTTGCCATGAGTTTTCTTTACTGGGATTTTCTGCGGGAGGAAAAGGGGGAATGGGTGAAAGGTCAGACCTGCAGGAAATTTATTCTGAAGGAAAAAGAAAAGAACGGGAAATACCTTCTTGTTCTGATAAGTTCCCGGTATTTCTTCCCGGTGAAAGCCGCCTTTTACACCTCCGATCCGGCAAAGACGCAGTCCCCTTACAAGACATTGGAAATCACCTCATTTGTGCAGAAAGATAAATTCTGGTATCCCGGAAAGCTGCGTCTGGAAGGAAAGAACTGGAAAAGTATGGTCTCATTCAGCAAACTGGATGCAGATGAAAACAATAAACGCCTTCCAACTGATCTCTTCCGAAAATAAGGAATGCCGGGGATGTTATCATCAGGGAACAAGGGAAACAGTTTTCCGGCAGAAAAAAAACTTCTGCAGGAGCTTTTGCTTACAGAATCTTCCGATCCCCACCGTATTTGCGGCATGCATACGGTAAAAGACGGGATTTTGATCCGGGTATATGATCCTGCGGCAGAATCTGTTTGTATCCATACTTCCGGCAGGATCTTCCCGATGAAAAAGTCAGGCAATACCGGAATATTTGAGTATCTTTTCACCGGCAGAAAAACACACTTTGCCTATCAGATCGAAAAAACATTTCCCGACGGGAACACATTTAAAAGCCATGATCCCTATCAATTTCTGCCGGGGATCGGTGAATTGGATCTGCATCTCTTTAACAAAGGAGCCCATCAGAAAGTCTATGAAATGATGGGTGCCCATTCCATAAAGATGGGGGATGTGGAAGGGGTGCGTTTTACCGTGTGGGCACCTGATGCAAAACGGGTTTCCGTGGTTGGATCGTTCAACAATTGGGACGGAAGAAGACACATGATGCGTCTCATAGGTTCTTCCGGGATATGGGAACTGTTTATTCCTGCGTTGCAGGAGGGGGAATTATATAAATTTGAAATCTGTTCCCGTTCGGGAAAAGTATTTACCAAACTGGATCCTTACGCCCGTTCCATACAGAAAAGACCGGAAAATGCGGCGATCATCCCCTCCCCTGTCCCCTTCCGGTGGACAGATGAAAAGTGGATGAAAGACCGGAGCAAAAAGAATTTTCTCAAATCTCCTGTAAGCATTTATGAAGTACATTTGTCCTCCTGGCGCGGTCCCGGATTGCGGGAACTGCCGGAAGGGGAGGATTTTCATAATTACCGGGAATTAGCTCATGCGTTGGCGGAATATATAAAAAAGACAGGCTTTACCCATATTGAACTTCTGCCGGTAAATGAACACCCGCTGGATCAATCCTGGGGGTATCAGACGACAGGGATGTATGCGCCCACCTCCCGGTTCGGTTCCCCGGAGGATTTTGCATTTTTTGTGGATCACATGCACAAAAATAATATCGGGGTCATACTGGACTGGGTGCCTGCCCATTTTCCGAAAGATGATTTTTATCTGGGCAGATTTGATGGAACGGCACTTTATGAACATGAAGATCCGCGGAAAGGTGAGCAGAAAGACTGGGGGACATATATTTACAATTTCGGCAGACACGAGGTGAAAAATTTTCTTATCGGAAGTGCCCTGTATTTTCTGGATAAATTCCATATTGACGGTCTGCGTGTGGATGCCGTCGCCTCCATGCTTTATCTGGATTATTCCAGAAAGGAGGGGGAATGGCTGCCCAATAAATACGGGGGAAACCATAATCTTGAGGCGATCGGATTTCTGAAAGAACTCAATATTCTCACCCACAGTCTGTTTCCCGGCACAGTAATGATCGCAGAGGAATCCACCTCCTATCCGGGAGTCTCCCGGCCTGTTTCATGCGGCGGACTTGGCTTTACCTTAAAATGGAATATGGGATGGATGCACGATTCTCTGGATTATTTTTCCCTTGATTCCCTGTTCCGTAAAGGGAATCACAATAAACTTACCTTCTCCCTTCTGTATGCCTATAATGAAAATTTTGTTCTGCCGTACAGTCATGATGAGGTCGTTCACGGCAAACGCTCGCTGTTGAACAGGATGCCCGGGGATTATGAGCAGAAATTTGCAAATCTCAGGGCATTATATACCTATATGTTTACCCATCCGGGAAAAAAGCTCCTTTTTATGGGCGGAGAGTTTGCCCAGTGGATCGAATGGAACTGTGAAGCAGCTCTGGATTGGCATCTTACAGACTATCCAAGCCACAGAGGAATGCAGCTTCTTATATCGGAACTCAACAAAATTTACAAAGAAAATCCGCCTCTCTGGGAAGAGGATCATTCCCCCTCCGGATTCCGGTGGATCGATTGCAATGATGCGGATAGATCCATATATTCCTTTGAAAGAAGAGATACAGAAGGAAATACACTTGTTGTCATCCTGAATCTTACTCCGGTGGTAAGGGAGGAATATTTCTGCGAAGTCCCCGAAGAGGGAATATGGGAGGAGATCTTTTCATCCGATGAGACAAGATTCGGCGGTACCGGCATAGCCAATGGCGGCAATATTGCTTCTTTCATGCTTGATCCTTCAGAAAATACCTTTGCAATAAAGGTTCGTCTGCCCTGGCTTGGCGGAATCATTTTAAGAAAGAAAAACTGCCCATAATTTACTGTTTGAAAACCACCGCTGTCCCATAAAATCATGGAAAAAAGAGAAATGTTCGGTTGCCAGGCGAGGCGGTTGCCGCCGAGCGCGCAGTGGATGTGCGAATGAACCGCAGGGCAATCGCCTTGCGGACGCTCACAAGGAATTGTGAGCGTATGAG
>JAFVRL010000270.1 GCA_017504325.1 Lentisphaeria bacterium
GGCACCATATCTGTTGGTATATTTGGTGATGTTTCCGGAATAGGTCACATAATTGGCATAGACACTGCTGCCGCCGCCATGACGCAGATGAGGAGTATATTTGTTTACCTTACCGCCGGGAAGCTGGGGCATCTGGCCATTCCAGAGAGCCATATAACTGCCGGGAGCAGCGTTGGCATCCTGAATAAAGGCATAGCCTGCCTTCCTGACATCCCCATATACTCCTACATCGGAAAAGATACAAAGTTTATTGATATAAGGACTTTTATCCATCATGGCTCCTTTCAGATGGACAAGAGCGGGATAACTTGTGTGACCGCCGAATGTGGATAAATTAAAACCATATTGTGTTCCATATTCCATAGTTCCGGAATCCGAAAATCCCCGGACTGTTTTTCCGGTAGAGGGACAGGTATAGACCTTACCGTATTTTACATACCCGAATGTGTTATACATATACACCCATTGGCTTGCTACTCTGCCCGTACCGTCTGTATATTTGTGACCTGCTCCCGGAGTATGGTACCCCATGAGCCAGTCCTTGTTATCGTTTCTGTAAAACTGGAACCCCATCCCGATCTGTTTGAGATTGCTTTTGCAGGCAGCATCATGGGCTGTACTGCGTGCCTTTTTCAAGGCAGGAAGAAGCATACTTGCAAGAATGGCGATGATGGCAATGACGACCAATAGCTCGATCAGCGTGAACGCTGATCGAATGAAGCACGGCTCCGCCGTGTGAAGCGCAGCGTTGCTGCATGAAGCGTTTGCCTGCGGCAAACATGAAACACTTGCTTTGCAAGTATGATGCGGCGTATTTTTGTGAGCGGCACTCTCCGTATGTTTCCGTACACATCCGTACTGATCCGTACAAATAAAGCCTCTGAAAAAATCACGGCAGAGTTGTGAGGTGACGACCAGAAGTTCGATGAGAGTAAAACTGTGACGTCGCATAATATACATTATGTTACCTCCTTCGGGGTTGATTACATACTTTTTATTGTTTTCATTCTGCCTGAAATTTTCATTTCACGCAGGATATATCCTTTTTCTGCATCACATAATGTATATTATGTGACGCTGCCGGTACAATTCATTTTCTCTGCATTTTTTTACAGTAAAACTCTTTCCCTGCGGGAATAAATATACTGTAACAATTTGACAATGCAAGTAAAATAAGTTATATTATCCCGACAAAATACAGCATAAAAAGCGACAGAGGGGTAAATATGAAAGAAAATGCCGGTCTTTTTACAAAAAGTGTTACGGAAAATGAAAGACTCAAAGAAATTTCCTATGCCGAACATCTACATCTTACGAAAACTTCTCTCAATACCATTCTCTTTCTTGCTTACGGGGAAACTGTAAGAAAAAAACGCAGCCGGAGAAAAAAACTCCCCAACGGCAGTAAAAGAGAGAGTTCTTCCCGCTGGGTGATCTATGAAAACCTTTCCGGAAACGGTTTTGCTGAAATCGCAGGACATAAGTATCCCCTTCAGCCGGAAGATGTTGTCTTATTGCAGCCTTTTGCCGATGCACGGGTCTGTCCGGAGGAGGGGCAGACTCTTTCCGGCAGATATATCTGTATATATGACAGCATAGTCATGGCGGCAATGGGCAGTGCGCTCGCATTGAAAACTGCAGGAGTGTTTCATCTTCAGGAGGATCCCTGTATCCGGAATCTTTTTGACCGGGTGAAAGCCATTGTTACAGATTCTGTCGCACTTCCGGAAACAGAACGGGAACTCTCTCTGATCTGTTATGAACTTCTTTATGAACTTTCCGCAAGAAAAAGGGAAGACTCTTCCGATCCGAAATTTGAACATTTTTTACGGCAGTTATCCGCCAACTGCGCCCGGCAGCATACTCTGGCAGGTATGGCAAAAACCTGCGGGGTGACTCCCCGGACTCTCACAAGACTTTTTCATGCAAAATTATCCATGTCCCCCATCCAATACCTTATCAATATCCGTCTGGATTATGCCGCCATGTGGCTGCGGCGGGGAGGTCAGAATTACACAATAAAAGCAGTTGCCGAGAAATGCGGATACCGTAATGTACCATTCTTTTCCCGGGAGTTCCGTAAAAAATTTTCCATGACTCCCTCTGAATACATAAAAAAATACCGTACAGTTCAGCAGTAAGATCACACATTCTTTTCTGTTGAATATTGTGTTTTATACTTGCGGGGGGTGAGCTGATATTTCTTTTTGAAGGCATAGGAAAATGCGGAAATACTTTTATATCCCCCTGCCCTTGCAATATCCTCCATGGAAAAGTAGGGATCGCCCTCCCGCAGAAGTTTTGCCGCATATTCCATTTTCAGTTCCCGCAGATATTCCATAGGGGATCTTCCTGTATGTTTTTTGAAGAGCCGCAAAACCGTGCGGGGATCTTTATGCAGTAAATCTGCCAGACTTTTCAAGGTGTGATTCTGTGCCGGAACAGCGGAAAGAGTTTGCAGAAAGGTATGGAAATCATATTCTTTTTCAGTTGTGCTTTCGGAAAGAAAATAAAAAAGATCATAAAGTTGCAGGGATAATTTTCTTGCTGTATCGCTGTGGGGAGTGGCGGAAAGGATATTTTCCTTTATGCCGGCAAAATATTTATGGAGTTTTTTCTGTTGCTCCTCTCCCGGGAAATGCAGAAGTCCTGCCGCCGGAAGAGCAAGAACGCCCCCCATGGATCCCATTACTTTTGTATCATAAATACATAAATAGATATTTTCCAGTTTTTCCCCTTTTTCTATACGCATATTTTTTCCCGTGAAGGGCGGCAGAAGGAATATATCCCCTTTGCCGGTTTTTTTCCATTTGTCATTGACAAGGATACTGCCTTTGCCGTTCAGAATATAGACAAGTACCCAGGAGTGCTGCATGGTGGCGGATTTATGTTTTTTGCTTACAGGCTTGATCCCTCCGTGATGGCAGCTTTCCCCGTAGGCAAGGAGGAGAAAATGATTGAGAAGAGTCTTTTTGAGATA
>JAFVRL010000271.1 GCA_017504325.1 Lentisphaeria bacterium
GGAATTGCTGTTGACAAGATAATTGGCATCTCCCGGTTTGACGGTAATGGCTTTTTTTGTTCCGTCTTTCCAGAAAAATGTGATTTTTACCGGGGCAGCTTTTTTTGCCGTAAAATCTGCGTGCAGGATTTGTGTATCTGCCGGAACTTTCACTTCTGTTGCAAGTAATGCTGTTGTCAGCAGAGATAATAACAGAACCGGAAAGATTTTTTTCATTTTTTTCTCCTTTGTTTTATATGATTATATTAATGTACTCTGCTTATTGCATCTCTACTTTGACTGTATAAGTGCCTGAAGAAGCAAGGAACCCGCCTCCGGATGTTTTTTCCAATCCTCCGGTATTGAGGGGTGTACCGGGGAAAATGATCCCGGCTGTACAGTTGCAGGGAATTGAAAAAGTCCATTGCACGATATTTCTGTTTTCTTTTTCTCTTTTCCATGCAGAAAGGATCCTGCCGCTCAGGGAGTTGAAAGAACATTCCGCAAAGGAAAAGGCATCACAGAAACAGGGGGCAAGTGTGAAATGTTTGAAAGGTGTCGTTCCGGATCTTTCCGGACAGGGGCGTATCCCGCAGAGGTATTCAAAGAACCAGTCTCCCACAGCGCCGTATGCATAATGATTAAATGAGTTCATATTGATGTCTCCGAATCCGGTTTCTTTTGTGTAAGAGTTCCAGCGTTCCCACATGGTGGTGGCTCCCTGTGTAATGGGATAGAGCCATGATGGATAACTTTTCTGTAAAAGCAGGTCACAGGCAACATCTTCTCTGCCGTAAGCTGTAAGAACTTTCAGAAGAAGAGGAGTGCCGAGAAAACCTGTGGCAAGATGATTCTTTTTTGTTACGGTGATATCCCTGACAAGCCATTGCAGAACCTTTTCGGCGGCTCCTTCCGGAGCAAGATCAAAATAGAGAGTAAGGAGAGCTGCTGTCTGGGTACAGGGGACATGCATCACTTCTTTTGTGATACAGTGTTTGGTAGTTTCCTCAATAAAAATATTACCGTCTGCTGTAAAAAATTTCTTCCGGAAGGCGTCTTTTACTGCTTCATGCAAGGCAAGCATCCGTATAGCCTCATCTTTTTTTCCGATACATTCTGCCATTTTCGCAGCAAGAAGAGTCATGCCTGCAAAATAGGCTGTCCCCAGAAATTTGCTGTTGGTGGGCTGGTCTATATTCAGCCAATCCTTGAAATGACCTGCGTCAACAATAAAATGATCGGAATTTGCCGCTACATGATCTATCTGCCGCAGAATATTGGGGAAAAATTTTTCGATGAGTCTTGTATCGGCATATTTCTGATACATGATCCAGGGACAGACGATCCCCGCATCACTCCAGCCGGATGAATAACTGCCGTAACGGGTCCACGGGTGGAAGTCCCGCAGCAGATCTTCCGCTTGCGGCCGTCCGAAAGGATTGGGGGAGAAATAAGGATAGCAATCGGAATCCATGATATCGGAATTGAGGTCAGTGATCCATTTTGTATAAAATTCCGGGGCAAAAGCGTTCCAGGTAGCCATATTGCAGAAGATCTGGGTATCGCCGGTCCAACCATATATTTCATCCCGCTGGGGACAATCGGTGGGGACATCCACAAAATTGCTTTTCTGCCCCCAAACGATATTGGAATAAAGCTGATTGATCATAGGATCCGAACAGGAGAATGTACCGCTTTGCGGCAGATGGGAACTTAAAACGATCCCCCGGATATTTTCTTTTGTCAACTCTCCGTTCCAGCCGCTTATTTCCATATACCGGAATCCGTAATAGGTGAATTCCGGTTCATAGACGGATTCCTCTGCAGTTCTGCATGTGTAGAAAGTTGCGGCTGTTGCTTTGCGGAGGTTTTCTTCGTATAAGGATCCATCTTCATTCAGCATTTCCCCGTGTCTTATACAGATCGTCTGTCCTGCGAAAGTATTTTTCAGATACAGTTGTTCTCTTCCTGCAAAGTTCTGACCGAAATCCACAATATAGACACCCGATGGCATTTTTGTGATCTTTTGCGGTTCCAATTCCTGTATCCTGTGAACCATTGCTCCGCTTGTCCAGACTTTTCTTACGCCGGGATTTTCGATGAGGACATTATGATTCCTTCTGGAAAGTTTTTCCGTGCCGGGACAGTTCCAGTCATCTTCTCTTCTTGCATCATAATTTTCCCCCATATAAATATCGCTCATACGGATCGCACCATCTTCATAAAAGTAACGGAACTCTTCATCGGAAACGATCACTTTTTTACTGCCGTCGGCAAAATATATATGCAGTTCTCCGCAGAAAAGAGCATGCCGTCCCACAGAGGAGGCATCACAGGACCAGTTGCCGGCGATCCTTCCGGAAAACCAGCCTGTTCCCAGAAGGATCCCGAGAGTATTGGCACCCTTCTGTAAAAATCCGGTCACATCAAAAGTCTGGTACTGTACCCGGTCAAAATAATTTGTCCAACCCGGAAGAAAAAGGTCTTCCGAAAGCCTTTTACCGTTGAGGTAAGGGACATATACCCCCAGAGCTGTACTGTATAATCTTGCTTTTACCGGAGTTTCCTCCAGTTCAAAATCCCGGAAAAATCTGTGGGGCGCAGTAAGCATGTCCCTGCCGGAAGGGATCATACTTGAGATCCATTTTCCTGTCCATTTTCTGCCCATGAAAGCGGTTTCAAAATAGTTTTCCTTTCCGCTTTCAACAATATTTCCCTTATCATCTTTGATGGTGACCGACCAGTAATAACGGGTGAAATTTTCAAGTGTTTTTCCCAGATAAGGGATCTGGGATGTATCATCGCTCTGTATAAAACCCGTATCCCAGACATATTCTCCTGTTTCTTTCCATACCCGGATCTGCCGCATGACCTGTTTACGGCAATCCCCTGTGATATGATAAGAAAAACGCGGTGTAAATTCATCCATTCCCAAAGGGTTTTTCTTGTATTCTGTAAGAAGATCTGTTATCTGGATCATATTCTTTTGTCCTTATTTTATATATGTGGATCTTCTACATTATAACACAGAAAAAATTTTTTACAAATCAGGATTTTGCGACAGGAGATTTTTTTTCCCTTTTTTTGTTCCTTCCGGCGTTTTTCTCACAAAATATGGCTGAATATTTATTATCCCTTTACTGTATCTTTTACCGGGCAACGATCACCCGGTCGATATAGACAGCATTTTCTTTTCGGGAGCCTTTGACGTATGCCGGCCCGGTAAATTTGATGGAAACATAAATATCACTCTTGTAATCCGGAGTCAATGTATAGGCTTCTGTGGGCAGAAGCATGAAACTCCAGGACCAGTGCGCCCATAATCTGGAACATTGTATAAGATACCAGCTGCCAAGTTTATAGAGATGATATTTTTCATCCTGCGGAATATCTTTCTCATTCAAAATCCGTGTGGGGCCCGCCTTCCTTTCCGCCCAGTTATAGACGCCCATGGTAAAGGGAAGTCTGTGATAGATGTGTTTCTGTCCACGGAGCGTGATATGGCTGCTTCCGTCTTTTACCCGGAGTTTCATAGCATAGCCGGAAGGGGAATCCGGATCTTTGACTCTTATGCTGTTGGGGCCGTTTTCATTCATGTGATGCGCATTGAAGTCAAAAATATATTCCCCTTTGACCTCTTCGGGGATCGGAAGTACGATCTTTTTTCCTGAAATATAACTTTTCAGATCATCCAGATATTTTTTCCCCTGGGAAGGAAACTGAAATCTGGAACGGATCATCGCTTTTTCATATTTTTCCACTCTTGCAAGAACTTCCTTACGCTCTATTCCCGCATGTCTGCCCGCCTTTTCCCATAAATTCAGCAGACATTTATCCAACGAAACATATTCATTCTGCACATGGAGAAGATGCCGTTTATTATTTTCTGCAAGTTTTTCAGCCTTTGCGAGAAGTTGATAGGACTTCCTGAAAAATTCCCCATTTAAATAACTGTAAGTCCGGGGCGGACGCCCTCCCATGGGGGCTTTTTCCGACTCTTTTTTGACTTCCGCATCCAGAAAATACAGATACTCACTCATTACTCCGGCAGCTTTCCCGTAATAGGCTTCCATAAATGACTGGATAAGTTCCTGCCGGTTTCTATGGGGATCGTCCATGAGTTTCAAGGCAAGAAAGGCTTTCAGATCAAAAAATGATCCCTGAAAACGGGCTGTCCCCACAA
>JAFVRL010000272.1 GCA_017504325.1 Lentisphaeria bacterium
ACAAGTCTCCCCTATGAATGGAGTCCCGCAAGGGACGCAGGAAAATACCTGTAGAAATTGGGGAGAGTATATGTGAATTGTGATTGTTTATTACTTGTTTTGCAAAAAAAACGATTCAAGAGTTTTTTTCCTGCGCCCCGATGGGGCTTGAATCTCTATTTGTACTCTTTCCCCGGGGTTAAAACCCCGGGCTGAACTCTACCGTCCCG
The DNA here is from genome assembly GCA_017504325.1 of Lentisphaeria bacterium. Classification (GTDB taxonomy): domain Bacteria; phylum Verrucomicrobiota; class Lentisphaeria; order Victivallales; family UBA1829; genus RGIG5327. Next base: position 210 of record JAFVRL010000272.1, read on the forward strand.
CAGGGACTTGATTCGTGATAGGAGCATATTTTTCTTGTTCCCCGGGCTGAACTCTACCGTCCCGCAGGGATTGTTTTATTCTCCGGTATGATATTTTATACATACTGTCTGTTTATGGAAATCTGACAAAATCAATTTTTCAAAAATCAATTTTTTCACGCTCAAACAAGGTAAAAATAGCCGTTGTTTGAAAAAGATGTCTGTGAATTTACTGCATAAATGATTTTTTAATTTCTTTCCGGTGCTTGACATAAGATTTTTCTGTGCTATTGTATAATGTTCAGAAAATAAAACAGGATGTTCAAATATGAACAATAATATTCCCGCTGTAGAAAAAACTCTTGCTTTGCTGGAAATACTTTCTTCAGAAGAAAAAGGGCTTACACAATCCCAACTGAAGGAGAAACTGCATATTTCCATGAGTACCTGCTACCGGATATTGCAGACCCTTCTTGCAAAAGAATGGGTACGGAAAGATGAAAATGGCGTATATCATCCCGGCAAGGCTCTTTATCCCCTTTTTATGGGGTTCCGCAGTTCCTTTCTTTTTCCGGAAGGATTGCTTACCATCCTGGAACAGGTTTCCCGCAAATATGAAATAGGGTGTAAACTCTCCATCCGGCAGGGTAGTTCCCAGCTTACCATCTACCGTTCCGATCCATCCGGAAGTGAGATGACTCCTGCTTTTTCCGGTAAACGCGCTTCCCGTTTTCCTGTAATTGAAGGAAGTGTGGGAGCAGTCCTTCTTGCAGAGGAAACCAGAGAAAATATCCTTCTTCTTGCTGAAAACTGTGAAACGGATATTCCGGAAAAAACTGTTCCGCAGCTTATTTTTGACCGCAGGGATTTTCTGCATAAATATGGCTACTGCCATAATGAAAACAACCGCTGGCATATCTGTGCTTTTTCTGTTCCGGTAAAGGAGAGTTCCGGTAAAACTGCCGCTGTTCTCACCTTTATTCTGCCCCGGCATGATCTGGATGCCAGAACACAGAAAAAATATATAATGCTTTTGAAAGAAACATGTGAAAAATGTGAAAATATGATCAAAAAAGGAGAATAAAATGAAAATCGATCCATCCACACTGAAAATCACGGATATGCGTTTTGCGGATATCGACGGTGCCCCCAAAAGATGTACTCTGCTCAAACTCTATACCAATCAGGGGATCATCGGATATGGGGAAGTGCGTGACGCTTCTTCCCGAACCTATGCAGCCATGCTCAAAAGCCGTATCATCGGGGAAAATCCCTGTAATGTGGAAAAGATCTTCCGCCGCATCAAACAGTTTGGCGGTCACTCCCGTCAGGCGGGAGGAGTTTGTGCTATTGAAGTAGCCTGCTGGGATATTGCCGGAAAAGTCTGGGGAGTACCTGTCTGGCAGCTTCTGGGCGGGAAATTCCGGGATAAGATCCGCTGTTACTGCGATACAGACAGTGAAGGAAATGGTCACGATATGGGCAACGCCCTGAAAGAACGTATGGCAAGAGGTTTCACCTTCCTGAAAATGGATCTGGGGATCGAACTACTGATGAATGTCCCCGGAGCATTGTGCGCCCCTTTGGGATTTCTGGAGACCATGAAAGAATATAAACAGGTATTCAAAACCCCTCACGGTTCCATCAATCCTTCCGCCATGCGGGGAGCCGCCTACGATCTCTTTAATACAGCCCACCCCTTTACCGGGATCCATCTTACGGAAACAGGACTGGACTTTCTGGAAAATTATTTTGCCGACTGCCGGAAAGTTGTCGGTTATGAAGTACCTATCGCCATTGACCATCTGGGACACATTCCTCTGGAAGATTGTATAAAACTTGCAAAAAGACTGGAAAAATACAATCTTTCCTGGATGGAGGATGCTGTTCCCTGGCAGATGACCGATCAGTGGGTGCGTCTGCATGAAGCCACCACCGTTCCTCTGGGAACAGGAGAGGATATTTACCTCAAGGAAAGTTTCAAACCTCTCTTTGAAAGCGGGGCATTGGCAGTTGTCCACCCGGATGTACTGACTGCCGGGGGGATCATGGAAACGAAAAAAATCGGCGATATGGCGGAAGATTACGGCGTACAGATGAATCTTCACATGGCGGAAAGTCCTGTGGGATGTCTTGCCGCAGTTCATGTTGCCGCCGCAACACGCAACTTTATGAGTCTGGAACTGCACAGTGTGGATGTTCCCTGGTGGGGGGATCTGGTGATACCCTCCCTGAAATATGACGGCGGATTTATTGATGTACCCAACGCCCCCGGTCTGGGGATCGAAGCCCTCAATGAAGATCTCATCAAAGAAAAACTGCATCCGGAATTTCCTGAAGCATGGGCAGGTACGGAGGAATGGGATAAAGAATGGTCCAATGACCGTCAGTGGTCATAAAAAAGGAAAAGAGTATGAAAAAGATCCTTGAAGAAGTAAAGGACGCTGTGATCTACCAGATCAATCTGCGGGTATTTACAAAAGAAGGGACTTTTGCCGCCGCAGAAAAGTTTCTGCCGGATGTGGCGGCGACGGGAGCAAATATCGTTTATCTCTGTTCCATTGCGGAATCTGACGAGGAAAAAGATCCCTCCTCCTGGAGTATGCGGCAGAAACGCTCCCTTACCAACAATCCCCGCAACCCCTACCGCCTCAATAACTATTTTGCCATAGATGAGGAATATGGAGGAGATGAAGGGTTGCGTTCCTTTGTGAAAAAGGCGCACTCTCTGAATTTGAAAGTCATGCTGGATCTTGTTTACGGTCACTGCGGTCCCACATTCGGCAAAGATCATCCTTCTTATGTGAAAAGAGATGAAAACGGCAACATAAAGATCAATAATTATAATTTCTGCTCCCTGGATTTTTCTTCTCCTGAACTGCGGGAATATCTCTGGTACAATATGGAATATTTTGTAAAAGAGTTTGACGTTGACGGTTACCGCTGCGATGTGGGTGCTTCTGTTCCGCTGGATTTCTGGGTGGAGGGCAGAAGAAGAGTGGAAAAGATCAAAAAACCTTTCATCATGCTGGATGAGTGTGAGATCCAGAGCCGGAAAGAGGATCAGGATGAGGCTTTTGATATAAATTACTGTCAATGGTGGACACAGCACTGTTTCCCCGCCATATTCAATAGCGGTATGCCGGCAGTTTCTTTGCAGATAGCCTATGAGGAGGCGGATGAAGCAAGGAACGGAGCTGTTCTCATCCGTGCCATTGAACATCATGATACAGCCAATGATATGTATTATGCAAGAGTGGAAAAGATCTCCTCTCACAAGTGTGAGGCTTGCTATGTATTGTGTTATACTGTTCCCGGAGTACCTTTCCTTTACAATGGATGCGAATATTCCGATACTTCCAGACACAGTATTTTCGGTAAGAAAGGGGAATTTACCATTGACCGCAGCAAAGATCCGTCAGAAAGGATTTCTTTCCTTGCCCGTTTGGCAGAACTCCACAGAAAAGAGGAAGCATTGCGTAATGGAACGATGCTTTTTTTCGATAATCCGGCAAAAGGATCTCTTTGTACCTATGTGCGTACAGCTTCCAACGGGGAAAAGATCCTTTGTATCATCAATCTGGGCAATGAAAAAGTTTCTTCTGAACTGGATTTTCTTTCTGAATTTTCCTCCGGGAAAGTCCTGCTGGAAAGAGGGACTCAAGTCAATGGAAAAACTCTTGACATAAAAGAAAATGGCTTTCTTGTCATAAAGAAGGAGGCTCGATAATGGACAATCGCAGGGAACTTTTGAAAAAGTTTGAAGAGCAGAAGTTCTTTATGAAAGATAAAATATCTTCCGGGATCGAAACAAACCGGAAGGGATATGCTTTTCTTTCCATTACGGATAAGGATGGGAAAAATGTTCCTGTGGATGAAATAAAAATCATTCAGAAAGACCATGATTTCAAGTACGGGGCAAATATCTTCATGCTGGAAGAATTTCCGCATAAGGAACAGAATGAAGAATATAAAAAACTTTTCCCGCAGATCGCCAATATTGCCACCCTTCCCTTTTACTGGAATACATTGGAACCTGAACAGGGGAAGGTGCGTTTTGAAAAAACAAGTCCCCGGATCTACCGCAGACCCCCTCCGGATCTCTGTCTGGAATACTGTGCGGAAAAGGGCATCGAACCCAAGGCACATTGTCTTAATTATGCCCCTTTTGCCCCGGAATGGGCAAGAGGATCTGTTCAGTGGGAAAAACAGTGTCTGGAAAAGCGTTTTGCCCTTCTTGCAGAAAGATACAAAGAAAAGATCCCCATGTGGGAAGTAACCAATGAAACCTATTGGCAGTATTTCAAAAAAAGCAGTTTTTATATGGCTCCCGACTTTGTGGAATGGAGTTTTGCCCTTGCGGAAAATTATTTCCCTGCCAATAAACTTATCATCAATGAAGCCCACCCTTTGTGGCTTCCGGATAAATATATCTGGAACCGCAGTCCCTACTATATGCAGATCGAGCGTGCCATGCTCAAAGGGGCAAGGATCGACTCCATCGGGATGCAGTTCCACATGTTCTTCCGCAGGGAACAGGAATTGGAAATGACCCGTCCTTTCTATGATCCGGAACGGCTTTATGAGATCATGGATACTTATTCCATGCTGGGAAAACCCATGCAGATTACAGAAATGACCATTCCCGCCTACTCTGACAGCAGAGAAGATGAAGAGATCCAGGCGGAAATTTTGAAAAATCTCTACCAGATCTTCTTCAGTCATCCTGCCATGGAGGCAGTTATCTACTGGAATCTGGTGGACGGTTTTGCCGCTTACTGTGAACCCGGAGACATGCAAAGCGGGGAAAATTATTATTACGGAGGTTTGATCCGTTACGATTTCACCCCTAAAAAAGCGTTTTACGCCATTAAAGATATGTTTGAAAAAGAGTACAGGACATTTCTTGTGACAACTGCTCCGGAAGGAACATTCTCCTTCAAAGGTTTCTACGGGAACTATGATCTTGAGATCACAGCAAAGGGCAGAAAAGAAAAAAGAAGCATCCATTTGAGCAGAGAAAAAGATAAACATTTTGATATTGAATTTTAATCATAAAAACAAAAGGAGGTAATTGCGAAAGTCATTCAAAAAAAATTAAAGATGCGGCTGCAAAGAAAAGTGAAAGGTAATTTGAGGCTGCTACCCACAGTGGTAACAGCCGAAAATGCTCCTTTTGCAAATCAAAGCAGATGCGCTTAAAGATTTTTGAGAACTTTTGAAATTACCTCAAAAGGAGAAAAAAATGCCTTCACTTAAAGACATGCGGGAAAAAGCCAAAGAAGCCGGACTTATGAAACTGGACAAACTCATTTCCGTCCGTCAGAGGATCCCCAACTGCGAATTGCCCATTCCCATCAAAGAACTTTGCGAACGCTATGAAAAACTCTATACCGGCTGTATCAATGACGTTATGCGGGAATTCACCCTTCTTGACCAGAATCTCCCCTCCGACATCATGCCTTTAAGAGATGAAATGACCGTTTGCGGAGAAGCCTTTACCGTAAAAAGTGCCCCCAATGTGATGATCGAAGGAGAAATGACTTTCCGGGCGCAGATGCTGGATGATTTCAAACCCGAAGGGGTGGTTGTCTGGGATACCTCCAATGATGTGGAAGCCTCTCTCTGGGGAGGAGTCATGACTGCTACCGCTATAAGCAAAGGCATCCGGGGAGCTGTGATTGCCGGCGGCATCCGGGATACCAAACAGATCCTGGAACAGAAATTCCCCGTCTTCTATAAATACCGTACCTCCAACGGTTCTCTGGGAAGATGTATGATCACCCACTATCAGGTTCCTGTAAAGATCGGGAAAGTAACCGTCCGTCCCGGGGATATTATTTTCGGTGACATTGACGGCGTCCTCTGCATCCCCCGGGAGATCGCTTATGAAGTATTGCTGCGCGCCGAAGGCATCGAACGCAATGAAGTGGATATTTTCTCCTGGGTGCGTCAGGGCGATACCATTTCCGAAATCATTGATAAAGGCGGGTATTTTTAATATGGAAAAAATTATCGGAATATTCCGGGATCCTTCCATAGTTCCCGGAACAGTTTTCCATATCAAGCATATAGAAAATCTCTCCCCCGACGGAAAGGGGGAGGGAGTAAGAAAAAGGGAATATGACCTTTTTGTGACTGCGGAAGAACCCGGTTTGGTAAAAATCACCAACTTTCCCGGTAAATATCTTCTTGCCTGGCAGGATAAGGAAAACTGTGAACATTTGGAAACATTTTATTTGAAATAAGGCTTTTACAATGGATTTTTCTATCGACTTAAAGGGAAAGACCGCCCTTGTTACAGGTTCCAGCAGAGGAATAGGGCGTGCCACAGGACTGCTGCTTGCCTCCCTGGGGGTGCGTGTCATCTTTCACGGAACGAAAGAATCTCCTCAACTTCTTTCCGCCGTGGAACAGGCGGGGAACAAGGCGGAAAAGATAACTGCCGACTTTGGAAATATGGAAGAGGTAAAAGGATTCATCCGGGAACTGGAGGAAAGAAATCTTGTTCCGGATATCCTTATCCTCAATGCTTCCGTACAGAGTTATACCGGACTGGAAAACTTTTCAGAAGAAGAGTTTTCAAGGATGTACCGTACCAATGTGGAATCCTCCTTCCTTCTTATACAGGCTTTTGCTCCGTATATGCGGAAAAAGAACTGGGGACGCATTATTTTTGTGGGAAGTATCAATGGAGCAAAACCCGCCTCCAGACTGGCTCTTTACGGCTCCACCAAGGCGGCTTTGATGAATGTGGCGAAAACTGCCGCAATGGAAAACGCCCCCTTCCAAATCACGGTAAATACGATTCTTCCGGGAGTGATCACTACCGACCGCAATGCGGCAGTATTGAGTGATGCTGCCTTTGCAGAAAATCTGAAGGAAAAGATCCCCATGCGCCGTTTCGGTAATGCAGAAGAGTGTGCTTTTCTCATCTCCTTCCTTGCTTCGGAAAATGCTTCCTATATCACCGGAGCGGAGATTCCCATAGCCGGAGGTTTGCAGCTTTGAGCCGGCCGGAACAACGGCAGGAAAAGAACGGAAAACACGGAAATTACAGAAGAAAATCCTGAAATCCGTGAGAATGGGAAATGATCATAAAATCATATTCCCATTCTTACCGTCACTCCTATATATTCTAAAAAAAAATATTCTTTTCAATTGAATTTTACAGTAATCAGACTATATTAAAATATCTGTATTGTTTTTTTAGAGAATACACCGGAATCCGTAAAAAAAGGGATCACTGTATGCCGTTGGATAATTTACCTGTAAATATTGTTGGTGCAATATTTTCCCTCTGCTGGTTTCTTGCCGGTTTGTGGGCGATGAAATCATTTTCAGAAAATCATAAACTGCACCTGCCTTCATTGGCAAGATCTTTCATGATACTGCTTTCGCCTCTTCTGGGACTTATCGGGGCGGCAGCGTATGTTTTCCTCACCCAGCAGAAACAGATTTCGGATCTGATCAAGGCAGGGAAATCTGCGTCACAGAAAAAAGCCGAAAAAATGGATCTGACTCTGCTGGACGAACACGGCAGGGATGTTCAGCAGAAAAGCGGAAATCAGGCAGGGATCCCCACCGTGAAAAAAATCATCTGGGATGCCCTCAATCTGAATGCCAGCGATATTTTTCTGGACCCGAAAAACGATTCCTACCTTATCCGTTTCCGTGTGGATGGAGCGATCCGTGTACACAGTACCCTCCCCGTACAGGAGGCATTACCCATCATCAGTATGTTCAAAGTTTTTTCCAATATGGATATTGCAGAAAAACGCAGACCCCAGGACGGTGCCTTCAATGCCATGTATAAGGGGTCGGCAGTAGCATTCCGTGCTGCTACCGTCGGAGTTTACGGCGGAGAAAAAGTCACTCTGCGGGTCATAGCCGCAGAAAACAGCAACCGCAAGATCACAGAGATCGGTTTTTCCAAAAGTCAGTTCGGAATCGTCAATTCCGCATTGAAGATACCCTCCGGAATGATCCTTATCTGCGGTCCCACCGGAAGTGGAAAAACCTCCACATTGTATGCCATGCTCAGTTCTCTTGATTACAATCTCAAGAATGTCCTTTCCATTGAAGATCCTGTGGAACGGGTGATCCCCAACATCAGTCAGATCGAAGTCAATTCCAAAGCCGGAATCACTTTTGCCTCTGTACTGCGCAACTCCCTGCGGCAGAATCCTGATGTGATCTGTCTGGGAGAGATCCGGGACGAAGAGACCGCAACGATCGCCGCCCAGGCAGCCCAGACGGGTCACTTGATCATCGCCACATTGCACAGTAATGACAATATCAGCACTATTGTGCGTCTGACCGATCTGGGCATTCCTCTGCGCAATATCGCTGCGGCTCTCCAGTTGAGTATCTCCCAGCGGCTGATACGCAGATTATGTCCCCATTGCAAAAAGACAGCCCAGCTCAATGAAGTCCAGCAGTCATACTGTACCACATACAATATCCCCTTTGATGCCATCAAACAACCTCATGGTTGTCCGAAATGCGGCAATACCGGGTATCTGGGCAGGATCGCTGTTTTTGAACTGCTGACCATGAACGATAATATGCGTAAAGTCCTTGAACAGCCGGAAACAACGATCACTGATGTAAAAGATTATGTGGAGTCCACGCTGGGTACTGCGGCATTGGGATCCCGGATCATGAGTTATGTGATCAATGGAGAGACCTCCTGGGACGAATACGAACGGGCAACGATCAATTTCTGACCGGCGGTCAAAAGAATATAAGGAGCAATGAAATGATATTCTGGGGCATAATTGCCGGTGGGATCATCGGCGGAACGATGGCATCGAAGAACAAACTTCTGGACAACTGGTGTTTTCTTATCTGTTCTCTTTTTGCGGCATATTTTGCATTTGTCCTTTCTCCCGTGGGACTGGATATCCTCAAAGATTTCAAAGAAGTCCCCGACGGAGTGAGAAACGGGGGACTTCCCATGATCCTTTTTATCGTTTTTGAAGTGGCACTCAATAAAGTTTTCACCGGGATCTGCGGAGACAATGAATACTTTGATTTTCTGCCGCAGCAGCTGGAAAAACTGTTGGGATTTGTTACCGGTCTGGGTTCCGGTATGCTGCTTATCGGTATGATCATATTTTGTGCAATGGCAGGTCTGCCCGGCTATCTGGGCGGGGAAAAGCTGGAAACACAGAAACAGAGGACAGGAGAAGCAAAGAACATAGCCGGAAATATTCTTTCCATAGGAAATACTCTTACATTCTCCCATTCCCGGAGTGAAAAACAGTCCCGTCTTCTGGAAAGGCTCCTGCCCACCCCTGTTGAGAAAAAGGCAGACAAAATCTCTGAAGGAAATGTGATACCGGACAAGAAGAAAGTGAAAAAGAAACGCAAAAAGAAAAGTTCTGTGAAAAAATCTGCAAATCCAGATAAAACTTTGAAAACAGCAGCAGAAAACAGTAGAAAAATTGAGAATAAAGGTACTTCCGGCGGAGCAGAAAACGCATCAGAAAATTCTGGCAGATCGGTTCCGGCAGGGGATGAAGA
>JAFVRL010000273.1 GCA_017504325.1 Lentisphaeria bacterium
CAGGCAAAAGACCCTGCCGGATTGTAGGTGAAGGAGGCACTTCTTTCATCCGGATATTCTACAAGACCGGACAAAAGTTTTTCATTTCCTGTAACGATCACATTTTCCGCCCCTGTTCCCAGAAGCGTAACGATCATTTCAAACTGATGGATACTGTATTCCGGAAAATTTCTGCCTCCGCCTCTTGTCGCGGCAACTTTGGGCGAACTTTCTTTTTCCCGGAATTTTTCCTGCATGGAGATGAATTCATCCCCGTAACGCAGGGCTGAGGAACTCATTAAAGGCGTATTGTATTTTTCTGCAAGAGCAAAAATGCGTTCCGCCGCCTCTCTGCTTTCTGCAAAAGGTTTATCTATATAAACCGGCTTGCCGGAACGCAAGGCAAGATCGGCAAGGCGTTCATGCACTTCCGGATTGGAGGGAGCAAGCACACAAAGACAATCACTTTTTTCCACGATCTCTTCCAATGTGGAACAGGGGCTTATCCCCATTTCCTTACACCATTGGGCAAGAGGGCGTCCGCCTTCCTGCGGAGCCTCCTCCCAGGCACAGGCAACGGTAAACTTATCCTTCCAGACACTTTTTGCGATCATGGAAGGATAGTTGTTTGCGTGCCACTCATCAATGAAAAGATCGATAAAACCGATTTTCTTTTTCATCTTCACATCCTCTGAAATTACATTCTTTCCACAGCTGCTTTGGCAAATTCAGAGCAGGAGAGAAGGGTGGCACCATCCATCAGACGGGCAAAGTCGTAAGTGACCTGTTTGTCGGCAATGGCGTTTTCAATACCTTTGACCACAAGGTCGGCAGCCTCATCCCAGCCGATGTGACGCAGGAGCATTTCTCCGGAGAGAGCAAGGGAGGAGGGATTGACTTTATCCATACCGGCATATTTGGGAGCGGTCCCGTGGGTTGCTTCAAAGATGGGTTTTCCGGTAAGATAATTGATGTTTGCGCCGGGAGCGATACCGATACCGCCGACACAGGCGGCAAGAGCATCAGATACATAGTCACCGTTCAGATTCATGGTGGCGATCACATCATATTCTGCGGGACGGGTGAGGATCTGCTGGAGGAAGGCATCGCAGATGCAGTCTTTGATCAGGATCTTGCCTTCAGGTACTACGCCGTTGCAGTCATCCCAGCAGACGGTTTCATTGGCAAATTCCCGTCTTGCAAGAGCATAACCCCAATCTTTGAATCCGCCTTCAGTAAACTTCATAATGTTGCCTTTGTGGACAAAGGTGACACTCTTTCTGTTATTGCGGATGGCATAACGGATGGCGGCACGGATCAGCCGTTCGGAACCATCCAGGGAAACAGGTTTGATGCCGATAGCACTTGTTTCAGGGAAACGGATCTTGCTTACGCCCATCTCCTTTTGCAGAAAATCAATGACCTTTTTTGCTTCGGGAGTACCGGAAGCCCATTCGATCCCTGCATAAATATCTTCTGTATTTTCACGGAATACCACCATATCGGTCTTTCCCGGTTCTTTCACAGGAGAGGGAACGCCGCGGAAGTGGCGGACTGGACGCAGACATACATAGAGGTCAAGTTTCTGACGCAATGCCACATTGAGAGAACGGATACCTTTTCCCACGGGAGTGGTGAGAGGGCCTTTGATAGAGATGCTGTACTCATTGATCGCTTCCACAGTTTCATCGGGAAGCCACACATTGTCCCCGTAAACTTTCAGAGCCTTTTCTCCGGCAAAAACTTCCATCCAGGCGATTTTCTTTTTGCCGCCGTAAGCCTTTTCCACAGCGGAGTTCCAGATATGCATGGAGGCGGCGGTAATATCAGGCCCAACTCCGTCGCCTTCGATATAGGTGATAATGGGGTTATCGGGTACTTCCAGTACGCCTTCACTTTTAAGGGTGATCTTCTCTCCTGCGGGAATTTTGATTTTATCGTAAGCCATGTTAAAAATCCTTTATGTTGAAAGTTGAAAAATCATTTCTTTTTTGCTGTTTTTGCTTTTGTATCCACGATACATACTTCTCTTGCGGGAAGGGTGAATTTCCCGTCTTTCAGGAAGTCGCCCAGAATACATTTTCCCTTTACATCTGTATCGAAACTTACTTCCTTATTGTTATGGTTGAGAACGAAAGTAAGTTCTCCTCTGGAGATCATTTCCACCTCTTCCGGGAGAATAACGGTTTTCACCTTTGCCTTTTTTGCAATGTGCAGTAAAAGTTCCTTATAGGTCTTTTTGTCCAGATAGGTGGAGGCAAAATAGAAAGCATATCCTTTACCGAAACGGTTTTCAGTGCAGTAGGGAGTGCCTTTCAGAAGACCTCTGTCATGGGTGAGAAGGGATTCCGCTCCCATGCTGTCTATTTCCATTACATGATTGGAGGGCTGTCCCATGATCTTTTTCCCGTTGAGTTTACCGGTAACGGCAATATCGCCGCCGTCATGGATCTCTCTGGGTTCAAAGGCATCCAGCACTTCCGGTGTACTCAAAGGATAATATCCTTCAATGGATATACCGAATACATCCTGCAAATGTTCCGGCCCTGCCTGGGGAATAAATTTTGCATTGCCGTCAAAGATCCCGGATTTGCCGCCAAGAAGAACGGTTCCTCCCTTTTCCACATATTTGCGGATCTTTTCCGCAACTTCTTTACGGAAATGGGACATTTGCGGAATGACCACAAGTTTATACTTGCTGAAATCGTCATCGGAAGAAATGATGTCGGAATTGATACCGTTTTTCATAAGGATCTCATGGGCAAGACAATTCATTGCTTCATATTCTTTCCATCTCTCCCAGAATCCCTGACAATAGTTCCAATGGTCTTTATAGTCAAGGACGACAGCGGTTTCCACTTCCGGCAGCGGCAGATCATATTTTTTAAGGATGGTATCTGCTTCTTTGATGCTCCGGGCAAGTTCATGGTATCTGCCTCTGGGTTTGCCGGTATAATTGAGAATGGTATCATGGTTCTTTTCATAACCGCTGAGATGGCTTCTCCAATGGAAATAGCAGATAGTTTCATGGCCTCTGGCAATAAAGTTCCACATAAAGAAACGCAGCAGATTTCTGTCAGGTGAGCCGGGGCATGTGGCGGATTCCAGTATCCACGGGGCTTTGCCCGGGAGGATCGCCCGGTAAAGATCGGAATAGTAGCAGACTCTTGCCATTTTTTCCATATTGGGGCGGGGATAGAAATCCACACCGGCAAAGTCCAGTTTTCTATACATATCATAGCGGTCGATAAGTCCGCTTAAATTATTTGTACCGATTTTTGCGTCGGGAATATGTTTTCTTATTCCATCTGCCTGTATGAGGGCGTAATCCACATAGACTTTGCTCCAGAAAAGGAGACTGTCCAATACTCTTGTGGAATCGTATTTCTGTCCCACATACCCCAGTTCCACTTCCTCCCAGGAGGAGTATTCCTGACTCCAGAAGATCGTCCCCCATGCTTTGTTCAATGCCTGGATCGTTCCGTATTTTTCTTTCAGAAATTTCCGGAAATTATTCTGGCACTCCGGACAATGGCAGTTGCCCATACTGGAATGACCGATCTCATTATCCAGCTGCCAGGCAACAATATTTTTATGCCCTTTCAATTCTTCCGCCATTTTTGCGGAAATCTGATGTGCATAATGCCGGTAGGTGACGGAAGAAGAACAGGTATGCTGTCTTGTTCCGAATGTACCTCTGTGACCATCTGCTTTAAGCCGCATGATCTCCGGATATTTTTTACACAGCCACGCGGGAGCCGTGGCGCAGGGTGTACACATAATGATATTCACATGATGTTTTTCCAGAATATCGCAGGTATCGTGAAGCCACTGGAAGTTATATACCCCCTCTTCCGGTTCCATTCTGCTCCAGGCAAATTCTCCGATACGCACGACATTTACTCCTGCCTCCTCCATAAGGAAGGCATCATACTCAATTCTTTCATTATCCCAGTCTTCAGGATAATAAGCGGATCCGATATTTACTTTCATTTCTGCACCCCTTTTTTATAGATTATTCTGCATGAAAAAGATCACTGGAAAGATATCTTTCCCCGGTATCGGGAAGAAGTACCACAATGCGTTTCTGCTGCATGACTGGATCGGAGGATTTTTTCATCGCCGCCGCCATTGCCGCACCGGAGGAAATGCCAACAAGCAAACCTTCCTTACAGGCAAGGAGCCGGGCAGCTCCGTATGCCTCTTCTGTTGTGATGCACATAACTTCATCAATAAGAGTTCTGTCAAGGATCGCCGGAATAAAGTTTGCTCCGATCCCTTGTATTTTGTGGGGACCTGCCTGACCGCCGGAAAGAAGAGGGGAATCGGCAGGTTCCACAGCAATGATCTCAATTTCCGGAAGGACTTTTTTCAATTTTTTTGCCGTTCCGGTAAGTGTGCCGCCTGTTCCCACACAGGCAATGAAACAATCCACTTTTCCGTCGGTATCTTCCAGTATCTCTTCTGCTGTCGTTCTTTCATGGATAGCGGGATTTGCCCGGTTTTCAAACTGCTGGGGCATGAAGGAACCGGGATTTTCCTTCAATATTTTCTCTGCTTCGGCAATCGCCCCTTTCATGCCCTCCGCTCCGGGGGTGAGGACAAGTTTTGCACCGTAGGCAGCAAGAAGTTTTCTTCTTTCCACGCTCATGGAATCCGGCATGGTCAGAACAAGTTTATATCCTTTTACTGCGGCGGCAAGAGCCAGACCCACTCCGGTATTGCCGCTTGTGGGTTCAACGATAAGACCGCCTTTTTTCAGGAGTCCGGCTTTTTCTGCTTCTTCGATCATATTGAGTCCCACTCTGTCCTTACTGCTGCCTCCGGGATTGAAGGATTCCGCTTTTACAAGGATCTCCACATTGGGGGGGACAAGTTTATTGATCCGGATAAGGGGGGTATGCCCGATACTTTCCAGAACATTGTTGAGGATCTTTCCCATTTTTTTTCTCCTTTTGCAGTTTTTTATGCTCCTGCAACAGCGGGAGCTGCTACAAGAAAAGCCCGGATCCCGGTAAAGATCATCTGGGCTGCCATCGCGGCAAGGATGAGGCCGGTGATTTTGCTTAATACGGTAATGGTCTGCTGACCGAATTTTTCTTCGATCCAGGAGGAAAGCACAAGCATGGTGGTGAGAAGGGCAAGAGCTGTTGCCATGGCAAGAGTGTTTACGATTTTCAAAGGCATACTTTCCAATTCAGCACCCAGCACAAGGAGAGCCGCTGTCGTACCCGGGCCCACGATGATGGGAATGGCAAGAGGAACAACAGCAATATGCATAAGATGGTCAGGATCTTTCTTTGTTTCCCCTACATTTTTCTTGTCGATGGCATTACTGTTTACCAATCCCACCGCAGAGAGGAAAAGCAATCCTCCGCCGCCGATACGGAAGGAATCAATGGTTATTCCCAGTGCTTCAAAGAGCCATCTGCCGAAAAAGAAAAGGATCAGGCAGATCACCAGAGCGGACGACCCCACCCGTAATGCCAGACGGCGTTTATCCGGAACGGAATACCCCTGCGTCATGGCAAGGAACATGGAAAGTCCGAAGAAGGGAGTGAGAAGGAAGATGAATTTAAAGAAACTGTTGAGAAACACTATCGTCATGTTTTTTACCTCTTTTTTTCGATTTCTCTCTGTAAAATATACTCCAAAAGTTATATTCAATAAATATAACCCCGTTTCCCTGATTAGTAAAGAGGTAAAAAGATTTTTCTTGCGAAAATACCCTTAAAGCAGAGCAGAGATCAGTAATCCTGCCAGGATGACGCTCAATCCTGCAATACGCAGCAGAGAGGGTCTTTCCTTCAGGATCACAAATCCCATGATGGCACCAACCGGCAGACTCATCTGGCGGAATGCCTGTACGAAACTTACATTCGTCACATGATCCATACTGATGAGAACCAGTACATAGGCTATTGCCGCAATGGCTCCTGCGGCATAGGGATGCCAGGAAAGAAGAAGACTTTTATCAAATTTTTTCCGCATCGTTTTCCGGGGAAGGGTGATAAGAAGGAGAAATACAAGAACTGTAAATTCTCTCATGCAGGAATAGGAACCCGCCCGTAAAAGCGGATGGATGTCTTTACACGCTTCCGTCATGCTTCTGATCCCGAAACTGTCTGTAATGGTGTAAGCAGTTGTGGCAAGAGCCGCAAGGAAAATACCCGCAAAACCTTTTCCGGACATGGAGGAGAACATTTTTTTGCTTCCATTGGACCATCCGGTCATTACACAGCCTGCAAAAATAACGGTCATTCCGGCGAATGCCGCTGCATTCAAAGGTTTTCCCCAGGAGAACAGGGCTGTGAGAAGCATAGTCATAAGTACGGGTAAAGCCCGGGCAAGCGGGTAGGATACAGACATATCCGTTGTCCTGTAAGCCCAGGAAAGTCCCACATCCCCCAGCATACCGAAAAATCCTCCGGCGGCAACAAACAGAAGTACATGGGGAGGCAGATTCCATATTCTGATCCCGGAAAGAAGCAGCAGGGGCAGCATCGTCAGGAAAAGAGCAAAGGAAAAAACACAGAAATAAGGGTAGGTGGGGCGTCCTGTTTTATTGATAAAGTGCCAGGAGGCGTGCATGACTACGGAGGCGAGAATAAGAAAAAAAGCTGTTGCTGTCATTTTCCGGTGACCTTTTCTGTATTTTGTTGAAGATGCGAAACAATAATATAATCTCTCTTCCGTATTTTTACAAGCATATACCGGTGATATTTTTTTGCCTGTACGGACTTGAAAAATCTGATTTTTGCTTTATATTTATTATTGTAAAAAATCTAACAAACCAAAGAGGACTCCATCTATGAACAACGGGGAAAAAGAGGCTTTGATCCTTATCCGGCGGGGAACGATCCGTTCCCGGGCGGAGCTTGCCCGTACTCTCGGCATCAGCAGACCTACTGCTTCTGTGATCGTGGATTCTCTTTTGAAAAATTCCTTTATCCGGGAAGCGGGAAGGGGCAGATCCACAGGCGGGAAGGCTCCCACACTTTTAAGTGTATTGCCGGAAACAAATCATATACTGGGACTGGATCTGGGATATAAAAGTATGCTGTCTGCCGTTCTGATAGACGGCGCCGGAACGATCATACAGAAAAAAGAATATGAATTCGATCCTGCATCCATGGAGAATATTGGAGAAACGAGTCTTGCCGCTTTACGGGAACTTGCTTCATCCCATACCGTAAACGGTGCCGGAGTGGCTCTTTCCGGGATCGTGGAAAAAAATACCGGAAAAGTTCTCAAAAGTATCAATCCTCTTTTTACCGGCAACAAGATCAGAGAATATCTTTCCAACAAACTGGCTCTGCCTGTTCATGTGGAGAACCGTTCCCGTATGGCGGCGTATTCGGAAGCCTACGGCGGAGCGGCGGATCAGGAAAAAGATTTTGCTCTCATTTCTCTCGGACGCAGTATCGGTGCCGCCTTCTGGCTTAACGGACAGCTTTTTACCGGTCAGAGTGAGATCCGTAACCTGCGGTTGAAAAAGAAAAAGACTTTTGAAGAAGCTCTTTCCCCTTCCAGTACAGCCTCCTCCTCTCCGGAAGAGATCATTTCCTGTTGTGCTGATGGACTTGGACAGCTTCTGGAGATCATGGGAATAGAGAGGATCGTGCTTTCCGGACGCTTTGCGGATATGGGAAAAGATTTTGCTTTTCGGCTGGAAAAGGCACTTTCCAAGGAACATATCTGTAAAGTGGATATGGCAAAATTCGGTCGTTTTTCCGCTGCAAGAGGGGCAGCTTTTCTGCAGGGGGAAAGAATATTATGACAATCAATCAACTCACCATAAATTTGAAATTTCCTCAACAAACAAAAAAAGGAATGAAAAAATGAACGTAGTCATCTCCAAAGACAAATTTGCACTGGGTAAAGCCGCTGCAAAAAAAGGTGCGGAAAAGATCCGCGAAGCCATCAAAGAAAAAGGTTATGCCAATGTGATCCTGGCAACCGGTGCCAGCCAGTTTGAAATGCTGGAAGCTCTTCTTCAGGAAGAAGGCATTGACTGGAGCGTAATCAAATTCTTCCATCTGGATGAATATGTGGGTCTCCCCATCACCCATCCTGCAAGTTTCCGTAAATACTTGTGGGAACGCTTTATCAGCAAACTTCCTGTTCCCCCGGCCGCCTTCTTTCCTGTAAACGGTACTGCCGCAAATCTGGATGAAGAACTTGCCAGACTGGAAAAAGCCATCACAGAAAACCCCATCGACGTTGCTTTTGTGGGTATCGGTGAAAACGGTCACCTTGCCTTCAACGATCCCCCGGCTGACTTTGAAACCGAACGCTCCTATCTGGTCATCGAACTGGAAGAAAAATGCCGCAAACAGCAGCTTGGCGAAGGCTGGTTCCCCACCTTTGATGATGTTCCCAAGTTTGCGATTTCCATGAGTGTGAAACAGTGCATGAAAGCCAAATGCATCATCAACTCTGTTCCCGATCAGAGAAAAGCCGAAGCTGTGAAAATGGCTCTGGAAGGACCTGTCACCAATATGTGTGCCGCCTCCATGCTCCAGAAGCATGCGGACTGCCACACCTTCCTGGATGAATTCTCCGCTTCTCTTCTTTCCAAATAAGCGATCTGTTTATTGGAACAGAAATAATAAAAGGACTGTCAACGCCACTATGCGTTGGCAGTCCTTTTTCTCTTTTGGCAAGGGAGCAATTTATCTTTCCGGATAACCTGCTGCTTTAAGAATGGCGGATGCCCGTTCAAAGTCCCGTTTCAGATGGGCAGGATCATGGGCATCAGCATTGACGATGACAGGGATCTTTCTTCTGTTGGCTTCTTCAAGGATGGCAAGAGAGGGATACTGTTCATTGCATTCCTTATACCATCCGGCAGTATTGAGTTCGATCCCGATCCCGGTTTCTGCAGCATTATCCAATACTTTCAATGCATGGGAAAAATATTTGCCATTGTCGATAAGACCGAATTTTTTAGGCAGATCCAGATGTCCGATAAAGAGAAATTCTTTCCGGAGTGCCGCTGCCTGCAGTTTTTCATAATACTCTTCACAAATGGAATTTTTTTCTTCCTCTGAAAGATCCACCCAGTCATCAATACTGTGATCAACGGGGAATTTTCCGGAATAATGGACGGATCCGATAAGGTAATCCAGAGGGTAGGAAGACAATTTTGCAAGTACCTCCTCAATATTTTCAAAGAAGAAATCCACTTCCAGACCGATCTTCAGGGAAAAATGATCATCATTGAGTTCGTTACGCATTTGGGAAAGTGTTTCAATATATTCCTCCAGCCGGGATAATTTCATGCTCCATGTTTCTGAATCATATCCGTCTCCGGGGGGGACAACATAGTGATCCGACATTCCCAGTATTTTCAGTCCCATCTCTTTTCCTTTACGGCAGACAGCTTTCAATTCTGTACTTCCGTCACTCCAGCAGCTGTGATTATGGCAGGAGACATTCAATGCCGGACCGGGATAAATGAGTTTCATTATTTCTTTCCTTTCTCATGATTTTTCAATATTTCCTCCACCACTGCTGCTGCACAATGACAGGCAAAGGCAGCCGGCATATAGGAGATGGTTCCTGTATTGGAACGTTTATTTTTTGAAAAACATTCCACAACGGCACTTCTTATGGCATTTTCCGTGGAGAACACTGCTTTGAAACCTTTATGGAAATTTTCCTTACGCAACTGTTTGCGGATAGAGGCGGCAAGCGGGCAGTTATAGGTTTTCCCGATATCCGCCACTGTGATTTTTGCCGGATCCATCCTTGCTCCGGAACCCATACAGCTTACCAGCGGGATCTTATGAATGAGACATGTTTTTGCCAGCAGCAATTTCGGCGCAATGGTATCAATGGCATCCAGTACGCAATCATATTTTGCGGCAAGGAGCAGCTCTTCCATCCTGAGATCTTCCAAAAAGTCGCCGCAGACGGCAAGATCCAGATCCGGATTGATATCCATCAACCGTTCTTGCATGACGGTTACTTTTTTCTTTCCCACCGTACTGGTCAATGCGGCACATTGCCGGTTGCGGTTGGTTGTTTCCACAATATCCCCGTCTGCAATGGTCATTTTGCTTATCCCTGCCCGGCAGATCATTTCTGCGGCAAGACCGCCGACACCACCGAGACCTATGACAAGAACATGACTGCTGCGTAATGCTTCCGCCTTTTCCCTGCCGAGAAGAAGATCTGTTCTTGCCTGCCAAAAACTTTCTTCCGGGGAGCAGAAGGAGTTGTTTTCCGATTTGTTTTCCATCATA